>CAJPPL010000011.1:0-64580 GCA_905372585.1 Streptococcus oralis | reverse complement strand
TTATAGTGGTTTATAGTGGTTTATAGTGGTTTATAGTGGTTTATAGTGGTTTATAATGGTTTATAGATTAGTGTTCTTGTCAAACATATAAAATAGCATTTTATTAAAGTCTATTAATCTATCTTAAATAACTCTTCTTTATATTATATCGGTAAAAATAAGGGGTTCTCGCAGCTCCTCACATGGTATAAACTCAAAACCTTTTCTAATTGCTTGCCTGCTGATGAAAAAGGAGTTAAAACCATGAAAATTACACAACACACGAAAAAAGACGGATCAGCAGTCTACCGCTCTAGTATCTATCTTGGCATTGATTCTGTAACTGGTAAGAAGGTCAAGACTACCATATCAGCACGAACAAAGAAAGAACTCAGAAACAAAGCCACCCAGGTTAAGGTAGAATTTGAGAAAAACGGCTCGACACGGAAACAACGCTCACATATAACAACCTATAGCGAACTTGTAGACTTATTTTGGCAAACCTACCAGCATACAATAAAAACTAATACGCAGATAAAGATAAAAGGTTGCTTAAATAATTACCTCTTGCCCTCATTTGGTACTTACAAACTAGATAAACTTACTCCTGTTATTATCCAAACTCAGGTAAATAAATGGGCGGATGAGTACAATCAGGACGGAACGGGGTATAAAGAATACAATCACCTTCATGCCTTAAATAAACGTATTCTACAGTATGGAGTTTCTATTCAAGCGTTAAACAATAACCCCGCTCGTGATATTGTCATTCCTAGAAAGATAACCAGAGATAAACAAGAAATTAAATACTTTCAGGATCAGGAACTTAAAAACTTCCTCTCCTATCTCGATAACCTGGAGAATACCTTTGTCAATTTCTATGATACTGTGCTTTATAAAACGCTCCTAGCTACTGGACTGCGCATCCGTGAATGTCTGGCCCTGGAATGGTCTGATATTGACCTGCAGAACGGAACAATCGATATTAACAAAACACTCAACATTTTAAACCAGGTAAACACTCCTAAGACAAAATCAAGCTATAGAGTTCTAGATATCGATCATAAAACAGTACTCATGCTTCGACTCTACCGAGCAAGACAAGCAGAAAACGGTAAAAACATTGGTTTAACCTATGAGAAAGTATTCTCTGATAGCTTTGACAACTATGTCAATACTCGAAAGGTTGATTATCGCCTACATAAGCACTTAAAAAACGCTAACTGTACTGATTTAGGCTTTCATGCTTTCCGACACACTCACGCTAGTATCTTGCTTAATGCTGGTCTACCTTACAAGGAGATACAGACACGACTTGGCCATGCAAAAATATCTGTAACCATGGACACTTACAGCCATTTATCAAAAGAGAACCAAAAAAGAGCAGTCTCATTCTTTGAAACTGCCCTCGAAAAAATAAAAAGTTCTTAAAAAAGTCCACAAAATTAAAAAAGCGATACATAAAACCCTTATGTATCAACGATTATAGAATGATTTCGGTATAATTGACTATTATACCGAAATTTTTGATTTTTTTAAAGGAAAAGGGCGCTGGTAAAGGATAATCTTCACCAACTCCCTATTTTTCTACTTATCTAAGCCTAATTCTGCTAATATTTGACGCTTATAGGCAATCTTTTGGACTTCCTTGTCCTCACCTTCAGACCAATCTAGTTTAATTTCTGAGACAATCTGCCCAGGCCGATTTTTCAAGATATAGATGCGGTCGCTGAGATTGAGGGCCTCTTCGATGCTATGCGTGATGATCAAGGTTGTCAGTTGCAACTGTTTGTGGATCTCCAGATACCAAGCATGGAGCTCCATCTTAGTCATTTCATCCAAGGCACTAAAGGCCTCATCCAAGAGAAAGAGCTTGTGCCCGAAAAGGTAGGTCCGAAGCAAGGCCACACGCTGGCGCATCCCACCGCTAAGTTCATGAGGATACTTATCCCGTACAGCTGTCAGCTGAAAGGTCGCAAGGATTTCATCCGCTCGGGCAATGGCCTCCGCCTTATCCACCTTTTGAATCAAGAGAGGCAGGATGATATTGCCAAGCACTGTCTTGTGCTCCAAAAGCAAATCCTTTTGCAACATATAACTCACGCGCCCCTTAGGATTTTCCTCGCCATCAAGGACAATTCGCCCAGACTGGACTTCTAAAATTCCAGCGATTAGGTTAAAGAGAGTGCTCTTTCCAACACCACTAGGTCCCAGGATAGAAACTACTTCACCTGACTTCACCTGCAGGTTGATATCTTCTAAAATCTTTTCATCGCCATAGGCATAGCTTACGTGTTCTAGTCTAATTTCTGTCATTATTTTACAAATTCGTTAGTGAAGCCTTTGTCTGTCAAATCTTCTTTAAGGATACCATTTTCTTTATCCCATTTGTAGAAAGCATTCCAGCGAGCTGCGTCAAATTGTCCCCATTTTTCCTTGTCGCTTGCGTATTCTTTTGACAAGTATTTTTGAGATTCGATGACAAAGTCACGTTTTTCCTTGAGTTCAGGTGCATTCTTGATGAGAATATCTGCAGCTTCTTCTGGGTGTTCCATAGCATATTGGTAGCCTTTTTTGATAGCTTGGATGACTTTGCGAGCTTCTTCTTTGTTGTCTTTTAGATAGTCGTTATTTGCGATGATAACTGGTGAGTAGTAGTCAAACTCCTTGACATAGTCTTTCAAGTACATGAAGTTAGCATCTACGCCTTGCGATTTGGCAAGGATACCATCCCAACCGTAGTAGATCCAAGCAGTGTCAAAGACGCCATTGGCAATCGGTGTGATCGAGTTTGAGTCGTTGTTTGGTACTTTTTCGACCTTCTCAAAGTCTCCACCTTGTGATTCTACTAATGTTTTCAACATAGCTAGCTCCGTTGGATCATTCCAAGTACCGTATTTCTTCCCAACCAAGTCCTTTGGACTGCTAACATTGTCAGATTTACGAGAGATGATTCCTGATGTATTATGTTCTACGATAGCAGCAACGGCAGTGATTCCTGCTCCTTTTTCCAATTTTTTAGCCATGTAGTCTTGGAAATAGATGGCAAATGGTGCCTTGCCATTGATCACCAAGTCAGATGAGCTTTCTTCTGGTGGCAATTTCAAGTCAACATCCACTCCAGCTTCTTTGAAATAACCTTTTTCCTTAGCAACATAAAGCCCTGTGTGGTTAGTATTTGGCGTCCAGTCTAGGATAAAGTCAATCTTCTTGAGTTCTGCTTCTTTATTGTCCTTAGAAGCAGTCCCTTGACCACAAGCCACCAGCACGACAGCTACAAGAGCTGTCACAAGCGTTAAAAACACTTTCCATGTTTTCTTCATCTTCATTTCCTCTTTTCTTTTTCTAAAACATCCTTATCTTAGGGACGTTTCCATTTAATCACATATTTTTCACTAATATCGACCAACTTCATACCCAAAAGGCTGATAATCGACACCAGAATAATAATGGCAAACATGGTATCATACTGAAACAGTTTTTTAGACTGAATCATATAAACACCAAGACCTTCAAAACCTCCTAGCCACTCGGACACCACGGTTGTGATAAAGGCGTAGGAGACACTGACCCTCAGACCTGCATAAAAGTAAGGCAGGCTGACCGGGATTTTAAAATGCCACAGGATTTGCCAGGGCTTGGCTCGCATCAGACTAAACAAGGTCAGCATATCCTTGTCACAATGCCTAAATCCATCCAAAATACTGACGATGATAGGGAAGGTTGTCGTCAGGATAATCAAGACAATCTTGGGCAAAATTCCATAGCCTAGCCACAAGACCAGGATAGGGGCTATAGCAATGGTCGGAATGGTCTGAACAACCACCATCATAGGGTAGATAAGATCATTGAGCCAAGTCAGACTGTCCATAAGCACCGCCATGATACAGGCAATCAAGACTCCCAAGACTAGACCTAGCAAAGCCACTCTCAAGGTCGCCCAGCTATGGTGCCAGAGAAATTCTCTGTCACGAACAAAGGCCTGGAGAATTTCAAAGGGAGTTGGTAGGATAAACTTGGGTAAAAGTTTGAATATTCCTGCTAACTGCCAGATTGACAAGACTCCTAGAAAACCCAATAGACTAATATGTCGTCTCAGTATACTTTTCAAGTTTCTCATCAATACTTAAAATTTCTCCTACATTTATTTTGACATTGGCAAAGACATTATCTGCTTCCTGCCCTGCCACTTCTAGCGCGTCTTTGAGAATACGCATGAGCTCATCAAACTCCCCTTCCAAGACCGTTTCAAAAGGTGTCACCACCATGGTCACGGACTGCGCCTGCAGATAAGCAATAACCTGATCGATAATAGCAATTCGATTAATCCCCTGTGATAGGGGCAAGACTTGCAAGGCAATGCTTGCTTTCATAAAAACCTCCTTTTCTCAGGTTTCCCTTTGACAAAAAGAAAACCTCTTCCATATATGGAAAAGGTGCAGAATTCGGCTAAGTATCGTTCCCTACGCTGGCATTACCCAGATCAGGTGCGGTCGAAGTTTAACACTTCCTCTCAGACTGTACACAGACTCCCATATCTTATATGGAAATATAGTAACGCAAATACTAGTAAAAGTCAAGGAAACTGCTTACAGAAACCTATGAAAAAGAGTTTGAAGGCAAATGCTTCAAACTCTTTCATAACTTTCTTATTTAGCCTCGTACCAGGTTGCTCCTTCATTCTCATCAGCAATGAGTGGAACACTGAGCTGGATGGCTTCTTCCATGGTTTGTTTCACTAAAACTTTAACGACTGCTAGTTCTGATTTCGGAACCTCAAGGACGATTTCATCATGCACTTGCAACAGCATCTTGGTCTGATAGCCACCTTCAACTAGAGCCTTATCTAGCTGAATCATAGCAATCTTAAGAATATCTGCTGCTGAGCCCTGGATAGGAGAGTTGATGGCTGTCCGCTCTGCAAAACCACGAATGTTGAAGTTGCGTGAATTAATATCTGGCAACTCACGACGACGCTTGAAGAGAGTCTCTACATAACCCTTATCACGCGCCTCACGCACCACTTCATCCATGTAGTTTTTAATACCTGGGAAGCGTTCAAAGTAAGTGTCGATGTAGACTTTAGCCTCTTTACGGCTGATGCCCAGATTATTAGACAAACCAAAGTCGGAAATCCCGTAAACCACTCCAAAGTTTACCGCCTTGGCATTACGACGGTCGTTTGGAGTCACATCCTCAGGACGTTCAATTCCAAAGACCCGCATGGCCGTCGAGGTATGGATATCTGCCCCCTCTTGAAAGGCCTTAATCAAGTGCTCATCCTTAGAGATATGCGCCAAAACGCGCAATTCAATCTGTGAATAGTCCGAGCTGAGCAGCACACTATCCTCCCACTCAGGCACAAAAGCCTTACGAATGAGACGGCCTTGTTCCAAACGCACAGGAATATTTTGCAAGTTTGGATCTACACTAGACAGACGCCCAGTCTGAGTCAAATCCTGCACGTAGCGCGTGTGGATCTTGCCATCATCCAAAATCCAGTCTTGCAAACCAATCACATAAGTGGATTGAATCTTAGCAATCTGACGGTAATCGAGGATTTTTTTAACAATCGGAGCAATAGGAGCTAGTCGCTCTAGCACATCCACGGCTGTCGAGTAACCTGTTTTGGTTTTCTTGGTGTATTCTAGAGGAAGACCCAGTTTTTCAAAGAGAAGCACGCCCAACTGCTTAGGGGAGTTGATATTAAACTCCTCACCAGCTAGCTCATAAATCTCTTGAGTGAGTTGCTCAATGACGACCTCATTTTCAGCCTGCATCTCAAGTAGGGTTTCTTTTTTGACCTTGATTCCAGCAATTTCCATCTTAGCAAGGACGAAAGCCAGAGGTTGCTCCATGTCATAGAGAAGGTCTAACTGTCCATGTTCACTGAGTTTTTCAAGTAAAACCGGCTCCGTCTCAACCAATACCGCAACCTTGCGAGCCAAATGCTCCAAGAATTTCTCTCTCTCAGGGATAGCTTTCTTGACCCCCTTACCGTAGAAAGTCTCATCATCAGCCAGATAAGTCTGGCCATAGAGACTCGCAATGGTTGAGATTTCATTGTTCTCAACTGTTGAGAGTAAGTATTTTGCCAAACGGCTGTCAAAAGCAGGGGCCTGCAGATTCAAACCCAAGCGATTTAAGAGAACCTTAGCTTTTTTAAAGTCATACACTTTCAGAGGTGTTTTTTCTAGAAAATCCTTGAGAATCGGCTCCTGCAAGAGCTCAAGTTTATCTGTAGTGTAAAGTTTATCCCCACAGGACCAGGCAAAACCAACCAAATCATCTGTATGGTAATTTTCACCAAAGAGTTCAAAGTGGAAGATAGAGTCGGCACTCAGCATGTCTTGACTGACGTGGTCAACGATGGCGAAATCCAAACTTTCAGGCACATCTGTCGATGAAATATTTAAAGCTTGTTTGAGCTGTTTGAAGCCCATCTCATCGTAGAATTTCCCAAGATTTTCCACATCTGGGCCATTATAGACCAAATCGTCTAGTCCAATCTCAATTGGTGCCTGAGTCTCAATGGTCGCTAGTGTTTTCGATAAAAAGGCCTGTTCCTTGTCATTGATGAGATTTTCCTTCATCTTAGAAGCCTTCATCCCATCAATATTTTCATAAATACCCTCAAGCGAACCATGCTCCAGCAAGAGCTTGATACCCGTCTTTTCACCGATTTTCGTGACGCCAGGGATATTATCAGACTTATCCCCCATAAGAGCCTTAAGATCAATGAACTGAGCTGGTGTGAGGCCCATCTTTTCCATGAGATAGTCTGGCGTAAAAGCCTCAAACTCAGCCACACCTTTCTTGGAAATCTCAACCACCGTATGCTCATCCGTCAACTGGATCAAATCCTTGTCTCCACTGACGATAGTCACATCAAAAGAATCCTGCTCAGCCAAGCGACCTAGGGTCCCGATGATATCATCGGCTTCATACTGGGCCAACTCATAATGGCGAATCCCAAGGTGGTCTAACAACTCACGAATGAAGGGAAATTGCTCACGAAACTCATCTGGAGTTTTAGCACGGCCACCCTTGTAGTCTGCATACATCTCTGTTCGGAAAGTCGTCTTGCCTGCATCAAAGGCTACCAAAACATGACTGGGCTCAACCCGCTCCAAGACATGATTCAACATGAGTTGAAAGCCATAGATTGCATTGGTATGAAGGCCATTAGCATTTTTAAAACGATCCAACTGCTGATAGAGCGCAAAAAAAGCTCGAAAAGCAACAGAAGATCCATCAATTAATAATAATTTTTTCTTGTCCATACACCCATTATAAAGGAAAGCAAGGAAAAATACCATCGGAAAGAATAGGCAAATGGTAGTGAAGTTCTCTTTTTTATATTCTTTCTAGATTCTAGCTCCATTACTATCCACTCGATAGCCATCCACTGTAGTATTCACTGCTAAAGCCCCTGAACTTTCCAAATAGTACCATGTTCCATTTTCCTTGAGCCATCCCGTCTGCATCTCACCTGAAGCCTTCAGGTAATACCAGTAAGAGCCATCCTTAATCCAGCCAGTTGACATAGTCCCATTTTCTTTTAAATGATACCAATTGCCGTTAACTTTTTTCCATCCTGTCGCTAGCTTACCATTCTCTCGGTAATACCAACTCCCTCCTTCTTTTTTCCAGCCTTTCACTGTATTGCTTAACTTTTCATACTGCACATACCTTCTAGCACCACTGTAGGATAGATAACCGAGCCACTTATAGCCGTCCTTTTCAAGAACTTGATCATAACTCACACTCTCACCAGCATAATAGTAGTCAATAACCTGTCCTGTGCTTGATGGTTGATCCATAATCGGCGATTTCTCCGTGAATACTATTGTCCCACTAGACGGAAGCTCTGAGCTACGAGCATTCTCACCCGCACTATGGCTAGTAGATAAATCCTTGAAATGAATAAAACCTGTCATCGAACTAGCCTTGACTTTTCGACGGTTATACTTTTCTCGAACCCCATAGTTATACTCTTCGATTTCAATCGTATCCCCCGACACATTTGATACCCAGGCCACGTGCCCATAATAACCTTCTGTCGACCAAGCAATAGCCCCAACTTCTGGCTTAGTATCCACACGGTAGCCTTCTCGCCTTGCACGATGTCCCCATTCATTCGCATTTCCATAGGCAGGAGGAATCTCAAAGCCATTTACACTACTCAAACGAAAGGCCGCAAAAGAGGTACACTGGCGAGAATACATCCGCCACTGATCGATTTCAACACTACCATTTTTGTAGTGAAGCGGATAGTCATCTCCACGCGCTACACTGTCGGCTTGAACCGATTCCCCACCAAACAAAAAGGTACTCGTAACGAACAAAGTAGCCAGCCCTACACTCAACTGATTACATCTACTCTTCTTAACTCCTGATTTAAAAAATGTCATTCATTCTCCTTAATAATATAAATTTCCGAGGTTACCCTCGTTTATACTATTCGGGAGAAAAAGAAAAAAGTGAGCAAAGCTCACTTCATTTTAGGATTCTTAATCTAGATAGCGAATCAAGTTCTTTTCTGTCAAGATATCTGAGTAGGTGAAGGATTCAACGTAAACATTAGCTTGTTTATCTCCCTCAACATCCCCAAATTCAACGATAAATAGAGATGGATACACCTCAATTAGCTTACCCAATCTATTTTTTTGGCGCTTACGGCCATTCTCCAAAGTCATTTCAACGACTTGTCCCTCATGAGCCTTGATCTCTTCTTTGATTTTTTTCATTTTGGCTACATCTGTAAATGCATCTGACATTTTATGCCTCCCTCTTTGAGATACTTGAAAATTTATTGTATTCTTTTTGGAAAATCAATTCCACCGTTCCACGAGCTCCACTACGGTTTTTCTCGATGATAACCTCAACCTTGTTATTTGGAATTCCTTCCTCTTCTTCACTCGCACGATCGTAGTAGTCGTCACGGTATAGAAAGGCTACAATATCCGCATCCTGCTCGATAGAACCCGATTCACGAATATCAGACAAGACTGGTCTCTTATCCTGACGCTGTTCCACTCCACGAGATAACTGACTAAGAGCAATGACTGGAACCTTTAGCTCTTTAGCTAGGATTTTTAACTGACGAGAAATTTCAGAGACTTCTTGTTGGCGGTTCTCACGACCAGTCCCTGTGATAAGCTGTAGGTAGTCGATCAAAATCAAGCCTAGATTGCCTGTTTCTTGAGCCAATTTGCGTGAGCGCGAACGAATTTCCGTAATTCGAATCCCTGGCGTATCATCGATATAGATACTCGCGTTGGCTAGGTTCCCTTGAGCAATGGTATACTTTTGCCATTCCTCATCAGTCAATTGACCAGTACGGATAGAATGGGATTCCACCAAGCCTTCGGCCGCCAACATACGGTCTACTAGACTTTCCGCACCCATTTCTAGCGAAAAGATAGCAACCGTCTTGTCCAACTTAGTCCCGATGTTCTGAGCAATGTTCAAAGCAAAGGCCGTCTTACCAACCGCTGGTCGCGCCGCTAGTATAATTAGTTCCTCCTCATGAAGACCTGTCGTCATATGGTCCAAATCACGGTAGCCCGTTGCAATACCAGTGATATCCGTTGTTTGTTGTGACCGAACTTCTAGGTTCCCAAAGTTGATATTTAGAATATCTCGAATATTCTTGAAACCACTACGATTGGCGTTTTCACTGACATCAATGAGTCCCTTTTCTGCTTGAGCGATGATTTCATCTGCAGGCTTAGAAGCTTCATAGGCTTGGTTGACAGACTCTGTCAACTTGGAAATCAAGCGACGTAGCATAGCCTTTTCCGCTACAATTTTAGCATAATATTCTGCATTGGCTGAAGTTGGTACAGAGTTGACAATTTCAACAAGATAGGACAATCCACCAATATTTTGCAGATCCCCTTGGCTATCCAAAATCGTCCGAACTGTTGTCGCATCAATCGCTTCTCCACGATCCGACAAGTCTACCATCGCTTGGAAAATCAACCGATGAGCATACTTAAAGAAGTCACGAGAATCAATGTATTCTCGGACAAAAACGAGCTTACTCTCATCTATAAAAATAGCCCCCAAAACAGATTGTTCTGCCAAAATATCCTGAGGTTGAACTCGCAGTTCCTCTACTTCTGCCATCCGACTTTCCTTCCTTTTACAATCTTGTCAAGAAGTTGTAAACTTAACCTTCTTTTACACGAAGATTGATGACACTTGTAACATCTTGATAGATCTTCACTGGTACATCAATCAAACCTACTGCTCGAATTGGTGCTTGCACTTGAATATTGCGTTTGTCAATCTTAATACCAAACTGCTTTTGCAATTCTTCTGCAATTTTCTTGTTAGTGATGGAACCAAATGTACGGCCATCTGGTCCAACCTTTTCAACAAACTCTACAACCGTTTCTTCTGCTTCCAGCTTAGCCTTGATAGCCTTTGCTTCAGCAATCATCTCTGCATGAGCCTTTTCTTCTGATTTTTGTTTTCCACGCAACTCACCCACTGCTTGAGCAGTCGCTTCCTTGGCCAAATTCTTTTTAATCAGGAAGTTTTGAGCGTAGCCAGTTGGTACTTCCTTAATTTCGCCTTTCTTCCCTTTTTCTTTAACATCTGCTAAAAAGATTACTTTCATTCTTCTTTCTCCTTTTTCTTTAGTTCTTCCAAGATTAGTTGAGTCAATTTTTCTCCTGCTTCTGTTAGACTCATATTCTCGATTTGCGCGGCAGCTAGATTAAAGTGACCTCCACCACCCAGCTCTTCCATAATGCGTTGCACATTGATTTTACTACGACTTCGAGCCGAGATTGAGATAAATCCTTGTGTATTTTTTGCCAGAACGAAGCTGGCTTCAATGCCAGACATAGCCAGCATAGCATCAGCAGCCTTACTGATAACAACTGTGTCATAAGTCGTTGAGTCCTTAGCTTGGGCAATCAAGATATCTGAACCTAACTTACGACCTTGTAAAATGAGTTCATTTACCTCACGGTACTCTTCAAAATCTGTCGCAGCAATCTCCTGGATAGCAATACTGTCACTTCCCCGTGTTCTCAGATAGCTAGCCACATCAAAGGTTCGGCTCGTCACGCGAGATGTGAAATTCTTGGTATCCAGCATCATACCAGCCATCAAAACACTGGCCTGCATACGACTCAAACGATTTTTCTTAGAATTTTGGAACTGAATCAATTCTGTGACCAACTCACTGGCACTACTTGCCCCACTTTCAATATAGGTGATGACTGCATTCTCAGGGAAATCCTGATCACGTCTATGATGGTCAATAACAATAGTTTGAGTGAACAAATCATAAAAATCTTTTGACAAAGTCAAAGCCGTCTTGGAATGATCCACCAGAATCAATAATGAACGGTTTGTAACTAACTTCATCGCATCTGTAAGAGATAAAAGTTTCGTGACATCTTCCTTCTTCAAGAACTGAATAGCACGTTCGATATCTGCTGGCATATGGTCTGCATCATAGACAGCATAACTGTTCTCAATAATATTACTTGCAAACAACTGCATACCAACAGCAGATCCCAAAGCATCCATATCTAGATTTTTATGACCGACTACAAAAACTTGGTCAACACTTCGAATCTTATCAGAAATGGCTGTCATCATGGCTCTGGTACGTGTACGAGTACGTTTGATAGATGCAGCAGTTCCTCCACCAAAGTAGACAGGATTCTTGGTTTCGTTATTTTCCTTGACCACCACCTGGTCACCACCGCGAACTTCTGCTAAGTTCAAGTTGAGCAAGGCAATTTTCCCTATCTCTTCATGGTTTCCATCACCATAAGAAAATCCCATACTTAAGGTTAGAGCTAGTTGCCTCTGTTTTGATTCTTCTCGGAAAGTATCAATAACAGAGAATTTATCATTCATCAATTCCTCTAGTACCGTGTAATCTGTGAATACATAAAAACGATCCATCCCCACACGGCGAGAGAACATAGCATACTTACTAGCAAATTCTGAAACAAAATTGGCTACAAAACTATTTATATGACTGATATCGGAGTCAGATGTCGCATCCTCCAAATCATCATAGTTATCTACCGAGATGACTCCAATGACTGGACGGCTAGTTACCAATTCGACAGTTGCTTCGTACTCCCCAGAAACATCAAAGAAATACAAAACGCCTGAAGCCTTGTCCATATGAACAGCATATCGTGTTTCGCCCAAGGTAGCATACGAACCTGGATTCCCAACAGAAGCCTTGATGATGGTTTGAATTAACTCAACATCAATTTCGCCTTCTTCAGTCGTCAAAATCAGCTCAGCATAGGGATTAAACCATTTCACTTCTCCACTTGATAAGTCTAATTTCAGGACTCCCACTGGCATTTGATCAAGCAAAGTACTCAAGCTATTTTCGGCTTGGTGATTTACATATTGGATTTGTTCAATTTCGCTCTTTTCATACTGTTTTTTTTGCCATACAAATAAAAGCAGATAAAGCAGTACAAATAAAAACAAAACAGTGATTGTTACAGCAAGATTATGTGAAAAAATAATCAGCAAAGTTAAGATTCCGAAAGTTGCAAGTCCTAGCAAGACCGCAGAAAACGGGATTAAATTATTTTTTTTCATTCTAAACCTCTTGCGCATTATTATATCACAAAAACCCTTAAAAAGCGACCTTTTAAAAGATGCAAGCCCTTCATTTCTCTAACTTCAGACACAAAAATAGGAGGGAATCATCACCCTCCTACCCACGTGTTCAAATCACTAACACCTAACGTTCAACGATGAGGGCTGTTCCCATCCCTCCTCCGATACAGAGAGTAGCTAAACCAGTTTTAGCATCACGTTTCATCATCTCATGTACCAGAGTCACTAAGATACGGCAACCGGAAGCCCCAATTGGGTGACCAAGAGCAATCGCGCCACCATTGACATTGACAATATCAGTATTGAAACCAAGTGTTTTCCCAACCGCACAAGCCTGAGCAGCAAAGGCTTCATTTGACTCGATCAAGTCAAGATCATCAACTGTCAAATTACCTTTTTCAAGAGCTTTACGGGTCGCATAAATCGGTCCACATCCCATAATCTTAGGATCCAAACCTGCACTTGCATACGAACGAATGCGCGCAATGACTGGAAGTCCTAATTCTTCAGCTTTTTCAGCACTCATGACCAAGACAGCCGCCGCTCCGTCATTGATACCTGAGGCATTTCCCGCTGTAACAGAACCGTCTTTTTTGAAAACAGGACGTAGCTTAGACAGACTCTCCAAGCTAGCATCTTTTCTAGGAAATTCATCTGTATCAAAGATGATAGGATCGCCTTTGCGTTGAGGAATGACCACCGGAACAATCTCTTCCTTAAAACGTCCAGATTCTATAGCCGCCACTGCTCGTTTTTGAGATTCCAAAGCAAGCGCATCTTGATCATCCCGGCTAATACCATATTCTTCTGCCACATTCTCAGCTGTAATCCCCATATGGTATTCGTTAAAGGCATCAGACAAACCGTCCTTAATCATGGTATCTACCACTTTCGAATCTCCCATACGTCCACCCCAACGGAAGCTTGGCAAAACATATGGAGCCTGGCTCATGTTTTCTGCACCACCAGCCACGACAATATCTGCATCTCCGCACTGAATCGCTTGAGCAGCCAACTGCACTGCCTTCAAACCGGAACCACAAACCTTATTAATGGTAAAGGCTGGTGTAAATTCAGGAAGCCCAGCATGAATACTCATTTGGCGAGCCACGTTTTGGCCTAAACCTGCGCCTAGGACATTCCCCATAATCACTTCATCTACCTGCTCTGGTTTAATATTCGCTTTTTCCAAAGCACTCTTAATGACCAAAGATCCCAAATCAACAGCAGAAACATTCTTCAAGCTCCCGCCAAAGGAACCTAAAGGTGTTCGCACTGCCGAAACAATAACTACGTCTTTCATGACTACCTCCATCAGTGTCTAGTAAGTAAAGAATCCTTCTTTTGTCTTCCGTCCCAATTTTCCTGCTTCGACCATTTTCTTAAGAAGAGGGGCAGGACGGTATTTTTGATCACCAAACCCTTGGTTTAGGACGCCCATAATAGCCAAACAAACATCCAACCCAATCAAGTCAGCAAGAGCCAAAGGTCCAATAGGATGATTTGCACCAAGTTTCATCGCTTCATCGATTTCCTCGGCACTAGCCACTCCCTCACCTAGAATGTAAACGGCTTCATTGATCATAGGAATCAAAATTCTGTTCACAACAAAACCATAAGAATCTTTAACATCAACTGGTGTTTTACCAATTTTCACTGTCAATTCACGAACCGCCTGAACCACTTCTTCTGAAGTCTGCAAGACCTTAATAACCTCTACCAGTTTCATGATTGGGGCAGGATTAAAGAAGTGCATTCCAATCACGCGCTCCTGATGTTTAGTAGCAGCAGCTATATCCGTGATTGACAAAGAGGATGTGTTTGATGCTAAGATAGTTTTAGGATCTGTCAATTCATCCAATTGTTTGAAAATATTCAACTTAATCTCACGATTCTCAGTTGCAGCTTCAATCACCAATTGGACTTGTTTCGCATCTTCATATGAAACAGATGGAAGCAAATTGGCTAATACCTGATCCTTCTCATCCGCAGACATCCGTCCTTTTTCAACTGAACGTTCCAATTGTTTTGTGATATTATTCAAGCCTCTTTGAACAAATTCTTCTTTAATATCGTTTAAGTAAACTGTAAAACCAGCCTGAGCAAATACTTGAGCAATTCCGCTTCCCATTTGACCAGAACCAATAATCATCACCTTAGATATCATTATTTTCTCCTTCTTATTTTACAAAAATCCAGTGCATGAAGCAAGGACGATTGAACAGAAATCCTTCAATCGCCCTTCTGACATTAAACAAAGGCACCTAGTCCAGTAATCTCACGACCAACAATCAAGGCATTCACTTCGTGTGAACCTTCATAGGTATAGATTGATTCAGCATCTGCAAAGAAACGAGCAACGTCTGTCTCAAGTGTAATACCATTACCTCCGCAAGTTTCACGAGCAAGGGCAACTGTTTCGCGCATCACCAAGGAATTGTGCATCTTAGCAAGAGCAGAGTTAAGCATCAATTCATTACCTTTCTCTTGCATCTCAGCAATACGAGTTGAATAAGCAATAACTGCTACAGCATTTGCTTGCATACGAGCCAATTTTTCTTGAACAATTTGGAATTTGGCAATTGGACGTTTGAACTGTTCGCGATCTTTAGCATATTTAAGAGCTGCTACATAAGATCCACAAGTCACTCCCATAGCAATGTGAGCAACGTCCGCACGAGTGAAGGTCAAGATACGGGCTACATCACCAAAACCATTGATATTTACCAAACGGTCTGAATCTGGAACCTCTACATTCTTCATAGTAATATGGCCATTGCGGACACAACGAAGAGCAATCTTATGTGGGATTGGTTCCGCATGATATCCCGGAGCTCCCTTACGAACGATAAAGCATTTCACCTTGCCATCCGCAACATCACGAGCAAATACAGGAACGACATCCGCAGTATCTGAACCACCAATCCAGCGTTTTTCACCATTTAGAATCCACTTGTCTCCAACACGTTCTGCAGTAGTTGCAAGTCCTCCAGCAATATCAGAACCTGAAAGAGGTTCAGTCAAAGCGAAGCAACCTTGCCAATCAAATGCAGCTAGTTTTGGAAGAAATTCTTTTTGTTGACGCTCATCACCACCCAAGAGAATTGTGTTGTAGCAAAGTCCGCCATGAACGGTGTAGAATGTTGCCATAGAAGCATCGAAGCGAGCAAGTTCAAGATACAAGAAAGCAATATAAAGTTCAGATGGTTTCCAGCTACCTTCACGTCCCTCAAACAATTTTGGATTGTTCATAATTTGAGCGCCCTTAGCCACAGCATAGAATTCTTCAAAAGGAAAATCAGGTTTTTCCCAGTATTCATTAATAACCGGACGGAGATGTTTCTCAATCAAACGGCGAGTTTCTTGTAAAACCTCTGCTTCTCCCAAAGTTAGACCATCCGCATAGTGAAAAAGGTCCTCAGGATATAGTTCGCGTAAAATTTCTTCTTTTGTTGCCATAGTCATGACTCCTTTATTTGTTATAAGAGCGCTTACATTTTTGTATTCGCTATTTGTTGACAACCCCATTCTATCCCTTAGGGTATTATTTTGTCTACTTAATAAATATAAATACCCCTATAAGTTCAGATTATAGGGGTCGATTCTGACTGTTTAATCAAGGATTTCCTGTTTTTTCTTACTTATTTCCGCATAAGAAAAAGTGGTTTACTGATTTGTAAACCACTTTTTTGTTATTTCAATTTTATGATTCTTTGACTTCTAGTAAACCAACTTCACCATCTTCACGGCGATACAAAACATTAGTTGTTTGATCTTCTACATCTACATAAATAAAGAAATCATGTCCCAATAAATCCATTTGAAGAAGGGCTTCTTCTAAATCCATTGGCTTCAAATCAATTTGTTTTGAACGAACGACTTTGGGTTGCACAACATCTGCATCTTCAACTAGAGCATCTGTAAAGAGTTGACTTGTCGCAACTTTACTTTTATTCTTACGTTCGATTTTAGTTTTATTTTTACGAATCTGACGTTCAATTTTATCTGTTACAAGATCGATAGAACCATACATATCTTGAGAAATATCTTCAGCACGAAGAGTGATAGATCCAAGCGGAATTGTTACTTCAACCTTTGCTGTTTTTTCACGGTAAACTTTCAAGTTCACACGTGCATCCAACTCCTGCTCAGGTTGGAAATACTTTTCGATCTTTTCGAGTTTAGAAACTACATAATCACGAATTGCTTCTGTTACTTCTAGGTTTTCACCACGGATACTATATTTAATCATATAAGTACCTTCTTTCTAAACATTTTTGTTTTTCTAACTATATTATAACGCTTTCATTTTCATTTTGCAAATTTTTTCCTCATCTTACAAGGGAAAAAGTTTTAACTTCCAAAGCACCTGCTTCTTCCAAAAGTCGTTTCACACGATTCACAGTTGCCCCTGTTGTATAGATGTCATCAATCAGCAAAATCTTCTTGGGAAGTGAGATTCCATCTTTAATAAAAAATGGAATTTCAGTAGCTAACCTTTCTAAACGGCTTTTAGAAGAACTAGCACTCTCTTCTCTTTTTCCTAATATATCTTTGAAAGAAAAGCCTGCTGCCTCAACCAAACCTTCGACTTGGTTAAACCCCCTCTCAAGCAATCTTTCAGGGCTTAGGGGAATCAACACAAATTGATATCCTCTATACTTTTTCAGCTCCTCAGCAAGAACAGAAGCAAAAACCTTTCTAAGCAAAAAATCGCCATCAAACTTATATCGACTGAAAAAGTCTTTCATAGCTTGATTATAGGTAAAGATTGCCTTATGATCAACCTGAATTCCTTCTTTACACCAAAGTTTACAATCTTGACACTTAGTTGACATGCCTGTTTTCATACAGTTTGGGCAATAATTCTCACCAATCCTCTCAAAACTAGAAGCACAAGCTGAGCAAAGATAACTGCAATCATCCTTCAAAAGGAAGAGACTGCTAAAAGTCAGCTCACTCTTTGTAGTCTGGCCACATAATAAACAGTTCATAACCCTGCCTCCTTATTCATATTCTTGATTTCCTTGATTGCCTTTTTGATGGAAGCATTTAATCCATCATGAAAGAAGAGCAATTCACCAGTTGGTCTGTCCATACTGCGTCCAACTCGCCCTCCAATCTGAATCAAACTAGACTTGGTAAAGAGACGATGATTAGCTTCTACTACGAAAACATCCACACAAGGGAAGGTAACCCCGCGTTCCAAGATTGTCGTACTGATCAGTATTGTTAGTTCTCCATCTCGAAAAGCTTGCACCTGCTCTAATCGGTCTTCTGTCACAGAAGACACAAAGCCGATATTCTCATTCGGGTACTGCTCCTTCAAGATTTCTTTTAGTTTTTCGCCTTTCTTAATCTCTGATGCAAAAATCAGTAAGGGATAACCTGTTCTTCTCTGTTTCTCAATATAAGTCTTTAACTTGGTTGACAATTGATTTTTCTCTAAACAGCGATTAAAATCCGATAACCAGACTGGTTTAGGAATAATCAAAGGATTTCCATGAAACCGTCTCGGCAAGCTTAATCTTTTTAATTCCCCTGTGCGAACCTTCCTATCTAACTCATCTGTAGAAGTTGCCGTAAGGAATATCCTCAATCCATCCTCCTTTACACTATTCTTTACAGCATAGTAAAGCATAGTGTTGTCAACATAAGGAAAGGCATCTACCTCATCCACTATCAACAAATCAAAAGCATGATAAAATTTTAATAACTGATGAGTTGTTGCAACTACTAAGGGAGTTCGAAAATAGGGCTCTGATTCGCCATGGAGTAGCGCTATATCGCAAGCAAAGTCATTCTGCAGTCGCTTATACAGTTCCAAACACACATCAATTCGAGGACTGGCCAAACAAACTGCACCACCATCATCAATCACTTTGGCAACAACTTGATAAATCATCTCTGTCTTTCCAGCTCCTGTGACAGCGTGAACTAAAGTCGGTTCTTTCTTTTCAACTGCTCGAATCAACCCCTCCGATACCCTTTCCTGAAAATAGGTTAACTGACCACACCATTTGAGAACATCTTGCTTAGGAAAATCTTCTTGCGGAAAATAGTATAAGGCTTGATCACTCCTGACTCGCTTCATCAGTAAGCACTCCCTACAATAGTATGCGCCAATAGGCAAATACCATTCTTCTAGAATCAAACTATTACAACGTTGACAAAACAGTTTCCCCTTCTCTTTTCTCATTGCTGGCAGTCTCACTGCTTCCTGTCGTTCTTCTTCCGTTAATTCTTTCTCAGTAAACAAGCGACCGAGATAATTTGGATTTACTTTCATACTTTAATATTCGTAAAAATATAGCGCTTTAGGTAATTTTTTAGTACAATTAAATCATGGAATTTAGAACAATTAAAGAGGATGGGCAGGTCCAAGAAGAAATCAAAAAATCACGCTTTATCTGTCATGCCAAGCGTGTCTATAGTGAAGAAGAAGCTCGTGACTTTATCACTGCTATCAAAAAAGAACACTACAAAGCCACCCATAACTGCTCTGCTTTTATTGTAGGGGAACGCAGTGAGATCAAGCGTACGAGTGATGATGGCGAACCTAGTGGTACTGCTGGAGTCCCTATGCTTGGCGTCTTAGAAAATCATAATCTTACCAATGTCTGCGTAGTAGTTACTCGTTACTTTGGTGGAATTAAGTTAGGCGCTGGAGGTTTGATTCGTGCTTACGCAGGTAGTGTGGCCTTGGCTGTCAAAGAAATTGGCATTATTGAAATCAAAGAGCAGGCTGGCATAGCCATTCAGATGTCTTACGCTCAGTATCAAGAATATGGCAATTTTCTTAAAGAACATCATCTCATGGAGCTGGATACAAACTTTACAGATCAAGTTGATACAATGATTTATGTTGATAAGGAAGAGAAAGAAAATATCAAGTCTGCTCTTGTAGAGTTTTTTAATGGAAAGGTTACTTTAACAGATCAAGGTTTACGAGAAGTTGAAGTTCCTGTAAACTTAGTGTAAACAAAGGAGAAATACATGGCGTTTGGAAAATTTATTCAAGGACTTGCTGGTAACTTCAGCGAGGAAAACAAAGAGACTCTTATCAAAGAATATGGTCAATACCTACTAGAGAATGAAGAAATTCAAAGTGGATATAAACTTATTCGAGATTCAATCATCTTTACAAATATCCGTATTATTTTTACAGATAAGCAAGGTGCCACTGGTCGCAAGGTGTCTGTTAAGTCACTCTTTTTGATGAACATTGTAAACGTTGAAATGGAAACTGCTGGAGCAGGTATAGATGATAGTGAGATTAGAATCACTTATTTAGAAAATATCTTTCTAAAAGCACACAATGAGCACCTGAGTTTCCATAAATTTGAATTCCCTAAAAAAACGGACATCCTTCCGCTTTACACCTATTTATTAGAATTGGCTTATCACAATCGATTAAAAATTAATGGCTTAGACCTTTGATATAAAAAAATCCTATCACTTTGATAGGATTTCTATATTTTACAAATAGCTTTAAGCGCGTTATACTAGTATCATCTTATACAAAGAGGTATATCTATGACTATTTATAATAATATCACTGAACTAATTGGACAAACACCGATTGTTAAACTTAACAATATTGTTCCAGAGGGTGCTGCAGATGTCTATGTTAAACTAGAAGCTTTTAACCCTGGATCGTCAGTAAAAGACCGTATTGCCCTTAGCATGATTGAAAAAGCAGAACAAGATGGTATTCTAAAACCGGGAGCTACTATTGTTGAAGCAACGAGTGGAAACACTGGTATCGGTCTTTCATGGGTTGGTGCCGCTAAAGGATATAAAGTTGTTATCGTCATGCCTGAAACGATGAGTGTGGAACGACGCAAGATTATCCAAGCCTATGGTGCTGAACTCGTCCTTACTCCTGGTAGCGAAGGAATGAAAGGGGCTATTGCCAAAGCTCAGGAAATCGCCGCTGAACGAGACGGCTTCCTTCCACTCCAATTTAATAATCCAGCTAATCCAGAAGTACACGAAAGAACAACAGGAGCTGAAATACTGGCTGCTTTCGGTTCTGATGGACTAGATGCTTTTGTAGGTGGTGTTGGCACCGGTGGAACGATCTCAGGTGTTTCTCACGCTCTTAAAGCAGCAAATTCAAACATTCAAGTTTATGCAGTTGAGGCAGACGAGTCAGCTATCTTGTCTGGTGAAAAACCAGGACCTCACAAAATTCAAGGCATCTCAGCTGGATTTATTCCTGAAACACTTGATACAAAAGCCTATGATGGTATCGTTCGCGTAACGTCAGATGATGCTCTAGCGCTTGGCCGTGAAATTGGTGGAAAAGAAGGCTTCCTGGTTGGGATTTCTTCAGCTGCAGCGATTTACGGGGCAATTGAGGTTGCTAAGAAATTAGGTACAGGTAAGAAAGTCCTTGCTTTAGCACCAGATAACGGCGAACGTTATTTGTCTACAGCACTCTATGAATTTGAAGTGTAACCTCCTAAATACACTTAGCCCTTATTAAAGGGCTTTTTGTTTACTCATACAGAATCTACTCTCTAGACCAAAAGAAAAAGGAAGCAAATTGCTTCCTTTTCTATTAGTTATTCAAGGCTGCTGCCATTGTAGCTGCAACTTCTGCTTCAAAGTCGTTTGCAGCTTTCTCGATACCTTCACCAACTTCAAAGCGAGCGAACTCAACTACTGAAGCATTTACTGATTCAAGGTAAGCTTCAACTGTCTTGCTGTCATCCATGATGTATACTTGTGCAAGAAGTGTGTATGCTTGGTCAACTTTGGTGTTGTCAAGCATGAAGCGGTCCATTTTACCTGGGATGATTTTGTCCCAGATTTTTTCTGGTTTGCCTTCTGCAGCCAACTCAGCTTTGATATCAGCTTCAGCTTGAGCAATCACTTCATCAGACAATTGTGCTTTTGATCCATACTTCAAGTGTGGAAGAGCTGGTTTACCAACCATTGCACGGCTTTCGTTATCTTGGTCGATTACGTGGTTCAATTGTGCCAACTCATCTTTAACGAATTGCTCATCCAATTCTTTGTAAGAAAGAACTGTTGGTTTCATCGCAGCAATATGCATTGAGATTTGTTTAGCAAGAGCTTCGTCTCCACCTTCGATAACTGAGATAACACCGATACGTCCACCATTGTGTTGGTAAGCTCCGAAGTGTTGTGCATCTGTTTTTTCAAGCAAAGCAAAACGACGGAATGAGATTTTTTCACCGATTGTAGCTGTTGCAGATACATATGCAGCTTCAAGAGTTTCACCTGAAGGCATTGTCAAAGCAAGTGCTTCTTCGTTGTTCGCTGGTTTACCTTCAGCGATTACTTTAGCTGTAGCATTTACCAACTCAACGAATTGAGCGTTTTTCGCAACGAAGTCAGTTTCGGCATTTACTTCAACTACTGCTGCAACGTTACCGTTAACAAATACACCAGTCAAACCTTCTGCAGCAACACGGTCAGCTTTCTTAGCTGCCTTCGCCATACCTTTTTCGCGAAGCAATTCAATCGCTTTTTCGATGTCACCGTCTGTTTCTACAAGCGCTTTTTTAGCGTCCATAACACCGGCACCAGATTTTTCACGTAACTCTTTTACAAGTTTAGCTGTAATTTCTGCCATTTTGATTCTCCTATATTTTTTAAAAATAGGAGAGCTGGGCTAGGCCCCGCCCTCCTAGGTAATTACTATTTATATGAATTAAGCGTTGTCGCCTTCTACAACTTCAACGATTTCTTCGATTGAGTCAGCTTGAGCTTCTGAAGCTGCAAATTCTGCTTCAACTGCTGCTGCATCTTCACCTTGACGTCCTTCGATGATAGCGTCAGCCAATTTAGCTGTGATCAATTTAACAGCGCGGATAGCGTCATCGTTAGCTGGGATGATTACATCGATATCGTCTGGATCAGTGTTTGTGTCAACCATCGCTACAACTGGAATACCCAATTTTTTAGCTTCTTTAACAGCGATTTGTTCTTTATGTGGGTCAACTACGTACATTACATCTGGGATACGAGGCATGTCTTCGATACCACCCAAGAATTTTTCAAGACGTGCACGTTGTTTGTTAAGAAGTGCAACTTCTTTCTTAGGAAGAACGTCGAAGATTCCTTCTTCTTCCATACGTTTGATTTCTTTCAAACGAGCGATACGTTTTTGGATAGTTCCCCAGTTAGTAAGAGTTCCACCCAACCAACGGTGGTTGATGTAGTATTGACCTGAACGTTCTGCTTCTTCTTTAACAGCGTCAGCAGCTTGTTTTTTAGTACCAACAAACAATACAACTGCATCGTTAGCTGCAGCATCACGCATAAAGTCGTATGCTTGGTCAGCGTATTTTACAGTTTGTTGCAAGTCGATAACGTGGATTCCGTTACGCTCAGTGAAGATGTACTTAGCCATCTTAGGGTTCCAGCGACGAGTTTGGTGACCAAAGTGTACACCAGCCTCAAGAAGTTGTTTCATTGAAATTACTGCCATGAGTATTTCTCCTTTTTGTTTTTTTCCTCTCCTCGACTTCAACTTGCAAAACGACCCGAGGGCAACAGTCTCACAATTCATCGAGAATGAGTATTATCGTTTACACGACGAGTTTCATTTTATCACATTTTAGCCATATTTTCAAGTGGTTTTAATAGATTTCGGCCTTGCTTTCGATAAAAAATAATAAAAGAGACTCAAATCGAGCCTCTTCGTTTCATTCATTAGTTTGGATAGATGTATGTTACATAACCTTCAGAAGTTGTAGTTGGGTTGAACCATCCACGTTTGTTACCGATTGTACGATTTCCACCATAGTTTGATTCTGATACTTGAATGCTAGTTGATGATGAAACTGCTGTAACAACCGCTACGTGTCCATATCCACCGTCATTCCAACATGCAATCGCACCAACTTGTGGAGTTGATCCAGTACGGAATCCTGCAGCTGCTGCACTTGTAGCCCACTGCGCTCCGTTACCCCAGTAATCTCCAGCCCAAGGTGCTAATGTTTTAGCTCCCCAAGTACATTCACCAGTTGGATAACTTGAAGCATTTGTACTGTATGTTGGACGCTGTCTAGCTGGAGTTGGAGCAGGTGCTGGAGTGTAGCTCGAATCATCATCTGATGAAGAGCTTGAAGTTGCTTGCACTTGATCTGAAAGTGTTGTATTTCCAGAAGCAACAACTGATTGTTGTTGGCTTGTTTGACGTGCTTTATAAGCCGCTTCTGCTTCGGCTGCTGCTTTCGCTTCTGCCTCTGCTGCTGCTTTTTGTTCCAATAAAGTAGCTTTATCGCTTTCTGCAGTAGCTTTCTCTGCAGCAAGGTTTAACTCAGCAACTTTCAACTCTGCTTGTTTTGTTGTCAATGCTTGTGCATCGTCAGCAAGCGTTTGTTGGTTCGCAATGACAGTGTTGATTGCTTCATTATTTGCAACCTGTTTTTCAGCGATAGATTTCTTATCAGCTTTCTGTTGTTCCAACATTTTGTTGTTAGCTGATACAATCTCGCTCATGGCTGCAACACGTGAAATAGCTTCCGTAATTGATTTTGAGTTTACAATTGTATTGATATAGCTAGTTGCAGCACCGTTTGTTTGTGCGCTACGTGCTTGTTTTTCCAAAGATTCATTACGAGCAACAATGTTCTTAGAGAGCTCTGTAATTTCTCCTTCAAGTTTTTTAGATTCAGCTTGTAGAGTTTCATTCTCAGCTTCCAAGTTCGTTTGTTGAGTTTGGATAGCTGTAACTTGCGTTTGGATTTCATCTACTTGTTTTTGAGCTTCTTTTTGTTGAGCTGTCAAATTACTAATCTTACTATCTTGAGCAGCAATCTTTTCATCAGTTGTTTCAGCGTGGACAGTTGTCAATACCGCCGCTTGTGACACTAATACTGTACTTAATAAAAGTGACGCTAAGATTTTTTTCTTCATATTGTGTAGATACTCCTTCTATTTAAGACATTACTAGTATACCAAAAAAAGACATAATAAATATTACGCCTTTGTTACATTTTTATTTCTTTCTTATAGATAACATTTTTCAAAAATATATTGGAAAATAATCATCCATAAAAAGTTTAAAATCATTGATGGGACAAGGCTATAGACGATGAAAACTGGCATCGATTCTACTGTCAATCCCATAGCAAGAGCAAGGAGATAGCTCCCCATATCAAATAGGAAACTCATCACAACTATTGTTAACATTCTTGTCCAACGGTTCAGCAAAATTACACTATTAAACTTATGGAGCGAAGCACCTATCAAGATAAATAGAAGCGTCGCAATTCCTATCAAGTGGAAAAAATAGATATCGTACACCAAACCCACTATACAGCAATAAGCTAGATAGAGATATTCTGAAACCTCAATTGTCTCAAACAAGAGAAATAAAAACAGAAAATGACTTACTAAATGAAAGTGAGGGAAGAAGGATCCTACCAATTGTCCAATATGTGCATCAATTAGTACGACAAAAGGGAGTAAAAAGAAAATACCAATTTGTTTTAACAGTCTCATTGCTAATTCCCCACTAACTCTACCACATGAAGATTTTTGGTGTCAGCACTTAACTTTACTGTTACTTCCTTTGTTAGATAATCACTGCTATGTGTTGTAGCAACAACTTCTCCAACAGGGATATCCTTAACATTAAAGTTTCCGAGCCCCCCTGTAGTCACCTTGTCTCCCGCGCTAATGTCGCTGTTGCTGTTTAATTGACTAATTTTAAGCAGTTCAGATTCCTTATCATAACCAACGATAATCCCGTAAATTTCAGTAGAACCATGCAGGATTTTAACAGAAATTTTGTCGGAATTTTCCGTGTTTGTCAATAGATTGACCGTTGTTGAATGATCCTCTACCTTTGAAACACTACCAATCAAACCCCCGTTTGCAATGGCCAACATATTTTCAGAAGCTCCTTTTGAACTTCCCGCATCAATTGTTAACTCTTGTTTCCAAGATACTGGAGCTCGCATAATCACATCTGCTGCAATGGTTTTTGTAGCCTGCAATTTTGACTTCATATCCAGCAACTGACGTAATTGTTCATTTTCATTTTTTAAACTTTCTGATTGATTAGACTCCACCTCTAGTTGATAGAGCTGTTTTTTTAGACTCTCATTTTCATTGTAAGTCTGCGTCAAATGTCCCAAATCCGATTTGAAAGTATCAAACCACTGAAAGGGTTTTTGAACAATTCTATCTACTAAGGAAATCCCATCTCCTAGTTTCGTCACAATAGCGCTTGAATAGGTTGTCACTAATAGAACAGAAACTGCCAGAACTGTGACAAAAACGATGATTAGATATTTTGATTTTTTAAAACGGTTCATATTCCTACCTTTATACTAAAAACCTGCTACTGTGAGCTTCTTATCAATCCTACAAACCTACTAAGATTTTAAGAAAAATAAGAAACATCCCAGTATCAAAATCACAAGAATTGCCAGTGTATCCTTTTGACTCCATCTCAACTGTCTATACTGACTTCTACCCTTTCCTCCCTGATAACCACGCGCTTCCATCGCTATTGCCAATGAATCTGCACGCTTTAAGCTCGTCGCAAAAAGAGGAATTAAAATTGGAATCATAGCCTTTACTTTTTGAACGATGCTGCCTTCGCCAAAGTCAACTCCACGGGCTTTCTGAGCATTCATAATTCGCGTCGTGTCATCCATCAATGTTGGAACAAAACGCAAACTCATTGATAACATGAGGCCAATTTCATGAACGGGAACTTTCACACGTTTTAGCGGTGCTAAAAGAGCTTCAACTGCGGCTGCCAGACTCAAAGGCATGGTCGTTAATGTTAGCAAGGTTGAAAAGAAAATAATCAACACAAAACGACAGAAAATGATTCCTGCTTGTTGCAAAGCATAATCCGTTATTCTTATAAAAGAAAACTCAAATAGGACATTTCCACTTGAAATGAAAAAGAGCTGAAAAAGAGTCGTAAAGGCGATCAAAAAGAACATGGATTTTAATCCCTGAACGAAAAATGAGAGAGAAACGCCCGATAATGCGATAAATATACCTGTCGCTACAAACAGAACGAGATTGGTGAGAGGATTATTGGCCCAAAATACAATCAAAATCAGCAGGATCATGGCAAGCAATTTACTACGTGGATCCAAGCGATGAATGATGGAATCCCCTGGTATATAACGCCCTAAAATCATACTATCCATTTAGCGACTCCTTAAACTCCTCTATCTTGATTGGCAGTTTTTTAAAAGCTACACCTCTATCTGCCAAACGCTTACAAAAGGCTGTGATTTTAGGCACACCTAACTGTACCTTTTCCATAGAGGCTACATCTTGAAAGACATCACTTGGTTTGCCACTTTTGACCAAACGCCCCTTTTCCATAACATAAACCTGATTAGCATATGCAGCTACATCATCCATCAAATGCGTTACCAGAACGATTGTCATTCCAGAAAGGTGGAGTTCTTTAAACAAGGTCATCAATTCTTTTCTGCCCAAAGGATCAAGCCCTGCTGTCGGCTCATCCAAAACCAAAACAGTTGGCTCCATCGCTAGCATACCTGCTATAGCCACACGTCTCATCTGGCCACCCGAAAGTTCAAACGGGCTACGCTCAAAGAGTGACTCATCGATGCCTACCAAGGCTAACTTTTCACGCGCAATTTTCTTGGCCTCTTCCTCAGAAACTCCAAAATTTTGCGGTCCAAATGCAACATCTTTCAAAACAGTCTCTTCGAAAATCTGATTTTCAGCAAATTGAAACACTAGACCAACCTGCTTTCGAATCTGACGAATTTCTTTATTGGTTGATGTAGGGGTAATGACAGTATCAAAAACTCGAACAGAACCCTTACTTGGTACCAATAGGCCATTTAAAAGCTGTAAAATCGTTGATTTCCCACTACCTGTGTGCCCTACCAAAGCCGTATAGGAACCATCCTCAATCGTCAAGGAAACATCAGTCAAGGCTGATGAAGATAGGGGAGTCCCCTCTTGATAGGTAAAGCTCACATTTTCTAGAGTAATTCCCATAACTTGTCCTCTAGCTCTCTTTCTGTCAAATAGCCATCCGGCAACTGATAGCCAGTCTCTCTCAAAGAGCCTCTCAATTGATTAGCAAAAGGCTCATCTAACCCTATCTGGTCAAGGTCATCCCGAGAAAAAAGTTCTCTTGGGCTGCTGGTTGACTCCACTTGGCCTTTTTTCATGACCAAGACACGGTCACTCATCGCAACTTCCTCTAAATCATGTGTAATGGAGACGACTGTCATCTGGTGGTCTTTTCGAATCTCTTGAACTGTCTGAATCAGTTCTCTGCGTCCCTCAGGATCCAACATACTTGTAGCCTCGTCCAAAATCAAAATAGCTGGTCTCAGGGCAACAACTCCCGCAATAGCCACACGCTGTTTTTGTCCACCAGATAAACGAGCTGGTTCTCTATTCTTAAAGTCCAGCATCCCTACCAACTCCAAAGATTCGGCCACTCTCTTCTTCATTTCTTCACGAGGAAGTCCCTGATTTTCTAAACCAAAGGCAACATCATCTTCAACAGTCGCCCCCACAAATTGGTTATCTGGATTTTGAAAAACCATACCAATTTGTCGACGCAAGTCCCAAACATTCTCAGAGGACAACAATTGCCCATCTATCCAGATTTCCCCAGACTCTGCTTCAAGCAATCCATCAATCAAACGGATAGTTGTCGATTTCCCACTCCCGTTATGACCTACAATCGAAAGCCATTCTCCCCGTTTCACGTGAAACGAGACATTATTAACATCATAATGATCCTGGTCTTCCTTATAACGAAAAGACAGATCTTTTACTTCAATAATCGATTTCATTTTGAACCAAATGTTCCTTTGAATACATGAGCGCTACCCTTAAAATAATCATAACCAGAGTAGATAGTGAAAAACAAAGCGATATAAAGCAACAGCTGACCAATTAAATTCCAATGTAAGAGCAAAAAGATAATGGCAAACATCTGACTAAAGGTCTTGATTTTCCCTGGCATAGCTGCTGCTAGAACTGTCCCTCCCGTCTCAACAAGCAACAAGCGCAAGCCTGTCACCGCAAGTTCACGACAAATGATAATAGCAACAACCCAAGCTGGAGCCATACCTAACTCAATTAACATGATAAAAGCTGACATAACCAACAGCTTATCAGCCATCGGATCAGCAAATTTTCCAAAATTGCTGACTACATTCCATTTACGAGCAAGATAGCCATCAAGATAATCCGTTATACTAGCAACTGCAAAGATGATCGTTGCTAGCAAATGACTGCCTTGTGAATGGCCCAAAGTCAAAATAAGAATAAAGAGAGGTATAAAGAGAATTCTACCAATAGTTAATACATTAGGAATTTGTTCTTTTTTCATTGATTTTTCCTTAATCTGTAGTAAATATAAGTGTTACAGTTCCAGTCTGAGTTGTCAGCTTCGAAGTATCAATCGTTTGATTGTCCACAGTCACAGTAACTCCCTTCACTACACCTAAAGTAATAGTAACGGGACTCTTAGTTGAGACTATTGTTTTTGCATTCTTATTGTCTGCGGATAGTGTCACACCACCCTCCAGCTCACTTCCTGAAACACTAACCCAACTAGCTTCATCTGAAACTGCCAATTGAACAGTAGCAGTTTCCTTACTCGTTTTATACCGAGCTTCAATGCGATTTCCTTCGCCTGACACTGTAATAGTTGATTCCGTAGTAGAAGACGAGCTAGACGTCTGACTACTAGAAGATGAACTAGATGAGGTGGTTGAACTAGTCGAGCTCACAACACTATAATTAGCTGAAGAAGGACTTGGCTGAGTTTGGATGTAGTTCCAGACATAGTAAGTGACAAAAATTAAAATTGACAAAGCAAATAGAACGAAATAAAACAAGGGGAGATAAGACGTTTTTTTCTTATTTGACCGTCTGCGACCAGACAAGTCTTCTTCATCGACATCTACCTCTTCATAAGTGATCATACTACCTGAATCATATGCATCCAAAACAATTCTTTCATCTAACTCTACTGCCCAGGCATATTTTCTTAAAAAAGAACGAGCATAGAAGGTACTAGGAAGTTGATCAAAATCATCTGCCTCCATAGCTTCTAGAAAATGCAACTGAATTTCAGTTTTCTCCTGTAATTCTTCCAAACTCAATCCCTGGTTAATTCTAGCTAAACGTAGAACCTCGCCAATTGTTTTTTTTCTCATACGTACCATTCCTTCTTTCTAGTATTAGTCATCTTTTAAGCTGGAAAGATTGTAAAATCAACTAGATCACCATTATCAATCAAACGATGTCCAGCTTCTAGAACATCCTCCAAAGTAATTTCCTGTAAAATTTTTGGAAAATCAAAAATTGTTTCTCCGCAATCCATCGGATCGTATTGAGTTGCAATAAATTCCAAGGAGTTCATGCTACTGAAAAACTCCCCAAACATCTCACTCTTAACAAGATCTAAATGTTCCTCTGTAATATCCGCATCACTACTAAACTGACGAATCGCTTTACGAAATTGATGCGACAGAGAAACAGGCTCTTTGGTGTCCATTGTCAATATCACAAAATGAAAGCGACTGTTGACTTCAACCTCAAGTGACAATGACGCATCTAACTTCCCAGTCTCATATAACCTTTGAAAACGATCAGAAGTCCAACCAAACATCATCGTAAATAGTAATTTCAATAAAATATTGTAACGATAAGACTCAGCTTCTGTTATTTGCCCATTACCTCTAATCGCAACAGCAAGTTTGGGTGAAGAAACTTCCATCCGAAGACTATCTGTTTGCTTCACAGGCTGTAAGGGTAGTTGCTCTTTTGTAACTGTAAACTGTTCTAGAGTCTTCTTTTCCTTTTTCGAAAAGTATTCCTCAACAACTTTTACATCAATATTTCCAACTAAAAACAGTGACATGTTGACAGGTTTGTAAAAGTCTGTAAAGTTCTCTTTTAAATTTGAAACTTGAATCTCAGAAATTGATTTTTCACTTCCAACTATATCTGTCACTAAAGGAGTATCAGGATAAAGGTTGGCTAATGTTGCAAAAAACAAACGTGAGTCTGGATCATCTTGGTACATTTCTCGTTCTTGCTGGATAATAGCTTGTTCCCTCAAAATAGACTCTTCTGTAAAATGAACATCTCCGACTAACTCATCTAGCAAATCTAAATTTTCTAATAGATAATCAATTGTTGAAAAAAGATAGCTGGTCTTAGTAAAACTTGTAAAGGCATTACTGTCCGCACCTAATCGAGTAAAAGCAGCCATTATATCCTCAGAATTTTCTCTTTCAAACAATTTATGTTCAAGAAAATGTGCAATTCCTGCTGGATGATGACGTAAACCTTTGTCCAAGCTTGTATAAGTTGCATCTACAGAACCAAATTGAATCGTTACAATCCCATAAACCTCATTGAAATCTTGCTTAGGGAGTAAAGAAACTGTCAACCCATTTGACAATTTTGTTTTGTAGACTGTTTCCTTTACAGCAGAATAGTATTTTTCTTCAAAAGTAACCTTTGTCATTCTACTCCTTCCATAAAGTAAATCGCTTGTAACTTTAAACTGTTGGCAGCTTTACATATAGCTTCTTTATCAACACTCTCTAATTTTGCCACCAATCGATCCATATCAAAGCCTGATTTTCCCAATAGAGTATTCAAATAGACTCTTTCAACTAGGGTCTGTTGATTATCTTGAGCCATCAAGAAAGATCGTCGAATCATCTCCTTAGTCTGTTCAAGTTCAAAATCTATAAAGTTACCCTTTTTCAGATCTAGCAATTGATGATTCATCATTTTTCTAGCCTGATTTCGATTTTCTCTATCAATACCCGCATACATCCTTAACAGACCACTAAACAAATCCAATTGACTCGAGACTGTATAGGCTATTCCAGCATTTTCACGAACGTTTGTAAAAAGTTTCGAATGTGCAAATTCACCCAACAAACCATTCATAACAAGCATGGGCAAATGCTCATCATCACCATATTTTACAGGAGAATGATAGCCTAATTCTAAAATAGATTGCCCAACATTCTTCTGAACCATTCCCTCTCTTAGAACATTCGAATAAGATTGATGGTACTGGATAGTGACGCCGTTCTCTCTAGCTGTAAAGGGTAATGACTTCAGCGATTCTGTAATTTCTACTTCATTAAAATCACCTAAGAAAAAGAAATCAATACGATCATTCTTCAGAGCATTTTGAAAGCACGTGTAGCTACTTTCTGGAGACTCATTTGAAATGCTATTTCGTAAATCACTGTATCTCAATTGAAGACGCTCATCATGAAAGAACAAGCTATCCAACTCCTTATGAGCAAAATAAAATGAATCATCCATATCAGTAGCTAAACTAGCCAATAACTGTTTTCTTTCAATTTCAAATAGGGCTGGCTCAAAAGCACCATCTTGAACTAAGGGAGCAAATAAAGTCTGTTTCACTAATTCCAAAATTCGAGAAGTCAAGACATTTTTTTTACTCAAAAACTCATCTCGTACATAGGTAAAGGTTAAGTCAAGAATATGTGCTTGTCCTCTACGAAAAGCACTCGTAGAAATATCTGTCCCATATAAACTTGCCAAGTATCTACGAAATGCTTGAGATGTTGGGTAAGCTTGATTGGCCGTCTCCAACATACTAGCACTTAACATACGCCCTGCTATTGTCTCAAGAGATAAGGGAGCAGTAAAACGAATAGTGATTTTATTTGTTTTAAATTTCTTGGATTGAACAAAATGTGCTGAAATGCCAGGCACTAATTCCATACCTTACCTCCTTACATATAGAGTTCTATTATACCACGAAAATCAAAATTTTTCTTGTTCTCTTTATAGCTTTAAAGAGTAAAACCGTTTTCATTTCAACTAACTTTCCTTCAGCTATTTCAAGGAAAATATGGTATAATACCAAAGATTGAGGTGAATTATGGAATACAAATTATTTGAAGAATTTATTACGCTCCAAGCCCTCCTAAAAGAACTTGGAATTATACAAAGCGGTGGTGCTATCAAATCCTTTTTAATAGATCATCAAGTTTACTTTAATGGCGAGTTAGAAAGTAGACGTGGGAAAAAAATCCGTATTGGAGATACGATTGACATTCCTGATTTAAAGATTGACATCACCTTGACACAACCAAGTTTAAAAGAGCAAGAAGAGTATCAAGCAGATAAGATTGAGAAAGAGCGAATTGCTAAACTTGTCAAAGAGATGAATAAAGGTATCAAGAAAGAAAAACAAAAAACTTCTCCATCGCCTAAAACCAAACAAGTTCCACGTTTTCCAGGAAGATAACCATGTGGCTCCAACATTTAACAATTAAAACCTTTCGAAACTACAAAGAGGCGAAAATTGATTTCAATCCAAAATTAAATGTCTTTCTAGGTCAAAATGCACAAGGAAAAACCAATATTCTAGAAGCAATCTATTTTTTAGCCTTAACACGTAGTCATCGGACTCGTACAGATAAAAATCTTATTCATTTTGATAACGAGCAACTCCATCTTTCTGGCTTGCTACAGAAAAAAACAAGCTCTATCCCTCTAGAAATTGATTTAACACCAAAAGGGCGTGTGACTAAGGTCAATCACTTAAAGCAAGCTCGCCTCTCAGACTACATCGGACATATGAATGTTGTCCTCTTCGCACCTGAAGATCTCCAGCTAATTAAAGGAGCGCCCTCTGTCCGTCGAAAGTTTATAGACATCGAACTAGGACAAATTAAACCAATCTACTTGTCAGACTTGTCAAACTATAACCACATACTCAAGCAAAGAAATACTTATCTAAAATCCAGCCAGAAGATTGATGAAACATTTCTGTCAGTCTTAGATGATCAGTTAATAGAGTATGGTTGTCGCGTTATAAAGCATCGGATAAAATTCATTAAAGACTTAGAGAAATTTGGTCAAAAAAAACACTTAGAAATTTCAAATAAATTAGAAGAGTTGTCAATATTTTATCAATCATCTGTCAACTTCACTGATGAAGAACAGCTAACACGTTCTTTTGAAATTGCTTTGGAGAAAAGCAGATCCAGAGACTTATTTAAAAAGAATACTGGAGTTGGCCCTCATCGAGATGATATTTCTTTTTATATCAATGGTATGGATGCTAGTTTTGGAAGCCAAGGTCAACATCGCAGCCTTGTTCTTTCTATCAAACTGGCAGAAATTGAGCTAATGGAAAGTATTACCAATGAGTCTCCAATACTACTGCTTGATGATGTTATGAGCGAACTTGACAATACACGGCAACTAAAATTACTAGAAACCATTTCTCAATCTATCCAAACCTTTATTACAACAACAAGTTTAGACCACTTACAAAACTTGCCAGAAAACCTTAGTATTTTCAATATTCAAAACGGTAAAATTTCTGTAAATCAAAATTGACAACACTGTAAACAAAAAGAACTCCTGAAAATTAGGAGTTCTTTTTTACTTCCTACATAGAGTAGTTTGGTGCTTCATTAGTGATTTGTACATCATGAGGATGACTTTCTTTTAGACCAGCCCCTGACATTTCAATAAATTGAGCGTTGTCGTGTAATTCTTTAAGGTTAGCTGCACCACAGTAACCCATACCAGAGCGAATACCACCAATCATTTGGAAGACAATATCAGCTGCTGCGCCTTTATAGGCAACACGTCCTTCAATTCCTTCTGGAACAAGTTTGTTTGCTTCATTGACAGAACCTTGGAAGTAACGGTCACTTGAACCTTTCTTCATTGCAGCGATGGATCCCATACCACGGTAAGTTTTAAACTTACGTCCTTGGAAGATTTCCGTTTCACCTGGTGCTTCGTCTGTTCCAGCGAACATTGATCCAAGCATAACCGCATTTCCACCTGCAGCAAGGGCTTTTACAATATCTCCAGAGTACTTGATTCCACCATCAGCAATGATTGTTTTTCCATATTCACGCGCAACTGCTGCTGCATCATAGATTGCTGTCACTTGTGGGACACCAACTCCTGCAATTACACGAGTAGTACAGATAGAACCTGGTCCGATACCAACTTTGACAACATCTACACCCGCATCATAAAGAGCACGCGCACCTTCTGCGGTCGCAATATTACCCGCAATCAAAGTGCGGTCTGGGAAGTGAGCACGAATTTCAGCAATTTTACGTAGAACACCAGCAGAGTGACCATGGGCAGTATCAATAACAATTGCGTCAGCTCCTGCTTCAAAAAGGGCTTCGGCGCGTTCAAATGTATCTGAAGTGACACCCACCGCTCCAGCAACTAGAAGACGACCAAACTCATCTTTTGCTGCATTAGGAAATTCAATCACTTTTTCAATATCTTTAATAGTAATCAAGCCAGAAAGGCGACCTTCTTCATCAACCAAAGGAAGTTTTTCAATACGGTGTTCTTGAAGAATATTTTCAGCTGTTGCAAGATCCGTACCAACAGGAGCAGTAACAAGATTTTCACTGGTCATGTGGTTTGAGATTGGCTGATTGTAATCTGAAATAAAGCGAAGATCTCGGTTTGTTAGAATACCAACTAATTTACGATTTTCAAGTGTCTCCACAACCGGAACACCACTGATACGGTAACGTCCCATCAGTTCATCTGCTTCAGCAATAGTGTGTTCTGGAGTCAAGAAGAATGGATCAATAATAACACCATTTTCAGAACGTTTTACCTTGCGAACTTCATCTGCCTGTTGCGCAATAGACATATTTTTATGGATTACTCCAAGACCACCCGCACGAGCAATGGCAATTGCCATTTGACTTTCTGTGACTGTATCCATGGCGGCTGTTATAATTGGGATATTTAAAGTCAGATTATCTGCCAATTTTGTTGTTAAATCTGCATCATTAGGCAACACATGACTTTCTGCTGGAATGAGCAATACATCATCAAAGGTAAAACCTTTTTTTAAAAATTTAGTATCCCAATTAGACATTGAAGTTTCCTCTTTTCTTTCTTTTTGAGCTTGACTCTTTTTGTATTGTATCTATCATACCATTCTATGAAAATTTGTCAATTATATTTATGGTAGAAATCATAAAAAACTATCCCTGTGTTCCTATAGAAGAGATAGTTTTACGATTCATATTTTATCTATTATTTAAAATAATTTAGTCCCATTGCTCCCTTAACTTCAGATAGAGTTTGCCCTGCAACCTCACGCGCTTTCTCACTCCCTTTTTGAAGCATATTGTACACTTCTCCCATATCCTTAGCAAATTCGATACGGCGCTCACGAATAGGACCAAGTTCGCGTTCTAATATTTCAAGTAGATAACGTTTCGTCTTCACATCACCAAGACCACCACGTTGATAGTGTTCTTTCATATCCGCAATTTCTTGAGCATCTTCTGGACGACCAAACACATCTAGATAATGGAAAACCATGTTTCCTTCAATCTTACCTGGATCCTCAACCCGAATGTGGTCTGGATCAGTATACATGCTCATGACTTTTTTACGCAAAGTATCCGCATCATCAGCTAGATAAATACCATTATTAAGGGATTTAGACATTTTAGCATTTCCATCTAAACCAGGCAAACGTCCTGCTCTCTCATTTTCTGGATAAATACCTTCCGGTTCCACCAAGACATCACAGTTATATGCGTTGTTAAAAGAACGAACAATCTCGCGAGTTTGCTCAATCATTGGTTTCTGATCTATTCCAACAGGAACATAATTAGCCTTGAATGCAGTAATATCTGCTGCTTGCGCAATTGGATAAACCAAAAATCCTGTCGGAATACTTTCTCCAAACCCTTTTTGAGCAATCTCTGTTTTTACTGTCGGATTCCGTTCCAAACGAGCTAGTGACACCAAATTCATATAGTACATAGATAATTCAGCCAACTCTGGAATCTGGCTTTGAATAAAGATAGTTGATTTACTTGGATCTAATCCAACTGCTAGGTAATCTAAGGCAACATTCCCAATTGATTCTACAATCGTTTGAGGGTCTTTGGCGTGATCTGTCAATGCTTGTTGGTCCGCCAAAAAAACAAACATCTCATACTTGTCTTCTTCCTGCAGTAATACTCTATTTTTTAGACTCCCAACATAATGTCCAATATGCAGTTTTCCTGTTGGGCGATCTCCTGTTAAAATAATGGGTTTCGTCATTTTTTTCTCCTTCGAAATGGTCTCTTCAATTATAGCATTTTTTTGTTAAAATAACAGAAAATTATTTAAATCAAACAACTAACTCATTGTAAACAAACCTGTAAACTTAATTGACATAAAATTGACAAACAAAAATTTGAATATTTCTCTCTTTTCTAGTAGAATAAATATATTACATATTATAGGAGAAAAACATTGCTTACAGTATCTGATGTTTCACTACGTTTTAGTGATCGCAAACTTTTTGATGATGTCAATATCAAATTTACAGAAGGAAATACATACGGATTAATTGGTGCTAATGGTGCTGGGAAGTCTACATTCTTAAAAATCTTAGCTGGTGATATCGAGCCAACAACTGGTCACATCTCTCTTGGTCCAGATGAATGTCTCTCTGTTCTCCGTCAAAATCATTTTGACTATGAAGATGAGCGAGTTATTGATGTCGTTATTATGGGAAATGAAAAACTTTACAACATCATGAAAGAAAAAGATGCCATTTACATGAAGGAAGATTTTTCCGATGAAGATGGTGTTCGTGCAGCCGAACTCGAAGGTGAATTTGCTGAACTTGGAGGTTGGGAAGCAGAAAGTGAAGCGTCTCAACTACTTCAAAACCTAAACATTCCAGAAGAATTGCACTATCAAAACATGAGCGAATTGGCCAATGGTGAAAAAGTGAAGGTTCTCCTTGCTAAAGCCTTATTTGGTAAACCTGATGTTCTTCTTTTGGACGAGCCGACCAACGGGTTGGACATCCAATCTATTACTTGGCTAGAAGACTTCTTGATTGACTTTGATAACACCGTTATCGTAGTATCCCACGACCGTCACTTCTTAAACAAAGTGTGTACTCACATGGCCGACCTTGACTTTGGAAAAATCAAACTCTATGTCGGAAACTACGACTTCTGGAAGGAATCTTCTGAGCTTGCTGCTAAATTGCTAGCAGACCGTAATGCCAAGGCAGAAGAAAAAATTAAGCAATTGCAAGAATTCGTTGCTCGCTTCTCTGCCAACGCTTCTAAGTCAAGACAAGCAACGTCTCGTAAAAAAATGCTTGACAAGATTGAATTAGAAGAGATTGTTCCTTCTAGTCGTAAATACCCATTTATCAACTTTAAAGCAGAACGTGAGATTGGTAATGATCTCTTGACAGTAGAAAATCTAACTGTAAAGATTGATGGCGAAACTATCCTAGACAATATTAGTTTCATCTTGCGTCCAGGTGATAAGACAGCTCTTATTGGACAAAATGACATCCAAACGACTGCATTAATTCGTGCAATTATGGGTGACATCGACTATGAAGGAACTGTCAAGTGGGGAGTTACTACTAGCCGTTCTTACTTGCCAAAAGACAACTCGGCTGATTTTGCAGGAGGAGAGTCAATCCTTGACTGGTTGCGTCAATTTGCAAGTAAAGAAGAAGATGACAATACCTTCCTACGTGGTTTCCTCGGTCGTATGCTCTTTTCTGGAGATGAGGTTAACAAACCTGTAAACGTCTTGTCAGGGGGAGAAAAAGTACGTGTCATGCTTTCAAAACTCATGCTCTTGAAATCAAATGTCCTTGTACTTGATGATCCAACAAATCACTTGGACTTGGAATCTATCTCAAGCTTGAACGATGGATTGAAAAACTTTAAAGAATCAATCATCTTTGCCAGTCATGACCACGAGTTTATCCAAACTTTGGCAAACCATATCATTGTTTTGTCTAAGAATGGCGTCATTGATCGTATTGATGAAACCTACGATGAATTCCTAGAAAATGCAGAAGTACAAGCAAAAGTTAAAGAACTTTGGAAAGATTAAATTAGACTTCAAAACTCAGTTGGGGTAACCAACTGAGTTTTCTATCATTCTACGAGGTAACATGAAATCATTTTTTAAAACATATTGGACCTATTTTGTTTCTTTCATCATTCCTTTAGTAATTATGACTGGAGTATACCTAACTCAAGGTATCTACTGGAATAGCGATTCATCTCCACTATTAGGAGATGGTTTCCATCAATACGTTATTTTTGATGTGGCTTTACGAAATATTTTACATGGAAATGGTAGTTTGTTTTACACCTTTACAAGTGGCCTCGGACTGAATTTCTATGCTCTATCTAGTTATTACTTGGGTAGTTTTCTCTCACCTCTGGTTTACTTTTTTAATCTGTCGAATATGCCAGATGCTGTTTATCTGACCACTCTCTTAAAATTTGGATTGATTGGTCTGTCAACCTTCTTTAGTTTGACTAGATTATTTAAAGATATCCCAAAATTTTTAAAACTTGCCTTATCTACTTCCTATGCTCTAATGAGCTTTACCGTTAGTCAGTTAGAGATAAAAACCTGGCTAGATGTTTTTATCTTGATTCCTTTAATTATAACTGGTTTATACCTACTTATAACACAAAAGAAGCGCCTACTATACTTTACAAGTTTGTCAATCTTATTTATTCAAAATTATTATTTTGGGTATATGACAGTATTGTTTCTTATTTTCTGGTATCTCTGCCAAATTTCTTGGGACTTTAAAACTCGAAAATCATCTTTTCTTGATTTTGTTGTTACCTCCTTTTTAGCAGGAATGGCTAGTTTGATTATGACTCTTCCTACACTGTTTGATTTACAAACTCATGGTGAGAAGTTGACTACCATCACAAAATTAAAGACAGATAGTAGCTGGTATCTGGATATTTTCGCAAAACAATTCATTGGATCTTTTGATACAACTAAGTATGGATCTATACCAATGATTTTTGTTGGATTGCTTCCCTTTATTTTAACCATTCTATTTTTCACAATAAAATCCATAAGGTTTCACGTGAAACTTACCTATGCAATTTTCTTTACTTTTTTAATAACAAGCTTTTACATAGAAGCACTTGATTTATTTTGGCAAGGGATGCACACCCCAAATATGTTTTTGCATCGCTATGCTTGGATTTTTTCCACTCTGTTAATTTATACTGCAGCAGAAGTCTTAAATCGTCTGAAAGAACTGAAGCTATGGAATCTATTTGTCTCACTTTTTCTTGTACTAACAGGATTTTTGGCCACTGTCTATTTTAAATCACACTATTCTTTTTTAACTGATTTGAATATCCTACTCACTCTTGAATTTCTACTAGTTTATGCTCTTTTACTTCTTGCAGTCATTAGAAGATTTATCTCTGTAAATCTATTTGCAATTCTTTTGTCTATATTTATAACGGCTGAGATAAGCTTAAATGCATCATCTCAAATGGAAGGAATAGCTAAAGAATGGGCCTTTGCTTCTCGTAGCGCCTATAATAGAGATACCACCGCTATGGAATCCATTCTAAACAAAATTGACAATTCATTTACACGTACTGAAAAACTGCAAATTCAGACTGGAAATGACAGTATGAAATTTAACTACAATGGAATCTCTCAATTCTCGTCTGTACGAAATCGTTCAGCTAGCACTAGTTTGGACAAACTTGGATTCAAATCCTCTGGAACCAACCTCAATCTCCGTTATGCTAATAACAGTCTTTTAGCAGATAGTTTATTTGGAATCCAGTACAATATTTCTGAAACTTCACTTGATAAGTATGGCTTTCAAGAGATTTATCAAAAGGATCATTTAACCTTATATAAAAATCAACTCTCTTTACCCATTGCCTTTGCCACTCAATCTATTTATACCGATGTAAACTTTAATAATCACACTCTAGATAATCAGGCTTTATTTATAAACCAGCTTACTAATCTCAACTTGGATTACTTCTCCCAAATAACATCTGATAAAACAGACACTTCAGATGGTTTAACCAGCATCACAGGTTCTGCGAATGAAGATGCAAAGATTGATTATCAAATTGAGGTTCCTCAAAATAGTCAAGTCTATCTCTCTTTTTCAAATCTTCATTTTACGAATGATAAACAAAAGAAAGTTGACATACTTGTCAATGGAGAAAAGAAGACTTTTACAACTGACAATGCATTTAATTTCTTTAATTTGGGTTATACTGAAGAACAAAAAACTTTCAATATCAGTGTTAGTTTCTCTGGAAATTCTCAGGTGTCATTTGAATCTCCAACCTTCTATCGTTTAGATACTCAGGCTCTTACTGAGGCAATTCAAAAGATTAAAGAACAACCTGTAGAAGTATCCACCTCTAAAAATAAAGTCTTTGCTACATATGAAGTAAAACAATATACCTCTATTTTCTTCACTATTCCTTATGACAAAGGTTGGTCTGCATACCAAGATGGGAAAAAACTTGAAATCAAGCAGGCTCAGACTGGTTTTATGAAAGTTGAAGTTCCAAAGGGAAAAGGCACCATTACACTTTCCTTTATCCCCAATGGTTTTGTTATTGGAGCAGCCTGCTCACTAACTGCCCTTCTTCTTTTTGGGATCTATAATCACAGACGAAATTTATCTAAGACAGAAAAAGATTGACCAATTTCTTGGCCAATCTTTTTAATCTTCTTCCATTTTCTTAGGTTGATAAGCTAGCATACCTAAAGCAGTAAAGAAAGCTAGAGTTATAATAAGGAAAATCACTTGATGATGAATATTTCCTGTCATAGAGATTGTTTGTCGTAAGCCTGATACAGAATAACTCATTGGTAACCAAGGATTGACACCTTTGAAGAAATCATTTGTCAAAGCAAGGGGATAGGTCCCTGCACTTGATGCTAATTGTAATAAAAGTAAAATAAGAGAGAAGAAGGCTCCTATACGGCTATTCCAAGTTGTTAAAGCTGTCACCATAGACATGAAAGCTAAACTTGTGATTATAATTAGAATCAAGGTCCTCATCTCATGGTTCGCAGTTAAACCAATCAGATGGACACCTCCATAAACTAAAACACCTGCTAAAACAGCTATAATCCCATTTATTTCAGAACGAGACTTCAACCAAGCCCAACGACTCTCTGGGTGACGTCCAGAAGGCAACTTCGCAAAAATCATATTGGTAGATATAGCAGCAACAAAAAGAGCAACTGATATCATATAAGGAGCCATGGCAATCCCATTTACAGGAACTTGGTCATTGTCTGTTTTTGAGAGAACTAGAGGATCAGATAATGTTTCTGCATTTTCAGATTCTGTTGATGCTGATTTAAGTTGATTGTTAGCATTGCCTAATCCTTGCCCTAATGAATCAACTCCTGTCTGTAAATCTTCAAGACCAGAGGTTAAGCTTGTTCCACCTTCTGCTAGTTTTCCAGTACCATCTGCAATCTTCATAGCACCACTTCCTAGTTGAGATGCTGCAGAAAGTAACTGTGTTGATTTATCTGTTAATTGACCAGAGCCAAATTGTAATGTAGTAATACCTGCTATCAGCTCTGGACTCTTATTATTCAATTGAGCAGAACCAGATGACAAACTTTCTATACCTGATACTAATTCTGGAGCTTTTCCAGCTAACGCATCTACTCCAGCTGTCAAGGTTGATGTATTTTCTATCAACTTACTTGATCCAGAAACTAATTGATCTAGACTAGTTATTAAGTTTGCATTCTTTTCACTTAGTTTATTGGCACCTATAGAAATTGTGTTCAGTCCCTTAGTATAGTTTACAACCCCTTTTTCAATTGACTGACTTCCTGGAACCAACTGATTATCTAAAGCAGTTTGCAATTTTGTAAATCCATTTGACAATGTTGTCAAGGAGCTAGATGCTGCAGGTAAGAGTTTATTTGCTTTCGTCTGCACATCAGATAGATTAGATACTTGTTGTTCTGAATTCTCTATACTTTCTTTCAATCCTCCTACTGTCGTTAAAATTGTTTTTGCTGACTCAATAGTAGAACTAGAATTTTTAGAAATAGCTTCTGTCAGTTCTTTCTTTTGTTCCTCTGTAAGAGATTGATAAGTAGCTGTTGATTGAAGGTTAGTAAGAGTTTTCTCTTGTTCTGTCTGACTTTTAGTCACAATATCCTGAGCAAGAGTTGTTAGATTTGGCAAAGCTTCTGACAATGTACTTTTTAGTTGAGTATTATCTGAGATTGTAAGAGCTTGTAGTGTTTTATTTAGTTCTCCTAGGCTTGTTGCCAATTGCGCTATTTCTTCATTTTGTTGAGATGAGGACTCTAATTGATTTGAAATTTCTTTAATACCAGTATTTAATTGCTCCATTCCATCTCTTAGTGTATCTGATTGATTGGATAATTGACTTGTTCCGTTAGAAAGTTCTTTCACACTACTTGCATAAGCATTTACACCAACTGAAAATTTATTGAGACCTGCATCCAGTTGTGAAACGCCACCTGTGTAGGACTTTATACCTGTATTCAACTGATTTACACCTGCCACCAATTCAGGAGTTTTTGAAGCTAATTGACCAAGTCCAGTGTCAACTTGTGAGACAGCATTTGTATAACTTTGTAAACCACTATTAAAAGTTCCTAAACCAATATGTAATTGCTCTATAGCAGACACATAGCTAGATAAGCCTTTTGTAAATTGATCCGCTCCATTTGAAAAAGTTACACTTGAGTTAGCTAGAGTATTAAGATTTGTCGTCAATGTTTGACTTCCCGTCACCAACTGATCGGCTCCATTAGCCAATTGTTCACTTCCGTCAGCTGCCTTATTTATCCCAGACTTCAAGTCATTCATTTTTTGAAATAAAGCCTTAGTGTATGTTTCAGTAATATTAGTAGAGACGGTTTGTTTTAATTGTGTCATTGCAGAATCACTCATCTTACTTGCAATAAAGCTATGCCCACTTGACGTCTGATAATCAATCTGCATCTGTTCAGGATGATTCGTTAGGATAGAAGTAGCTTTTTCAGATAAGTCACTTGGTAAAGTCACTACCATGTAGTAGTCACCATCTTCTAGTCCTTTTTCCCCTTCCTCTTCATTAACAAAGTGAAAATCTAAAGCCTTATTTTCTTTTAAATTAGACACCATGTCTTCACCAATTCTCATTGTCTGTCCATTATAAGAAGCTTCCTTATCTTTATTGACAACTGCCACAGATAACTCCGATACTTGACCATATGGATCCCACATGGACGATAAAAATATAATGTTGTATAAAGCTGGAATGAGAGAAATCCCTATCATTACAATGATAAAGGTCGGTTTTTTAAATATTGCTTTCCATTCTTTAAACATATTTCCTCCTTTTTACACATATTGTCTAAAATTTTGATATAATAGATTATACATCAAAAAATCCAAATTACAAGATAAAAAAATACTTTTTTAGACACATAGTCTATTTTTGTATACGAGGAGAAATTATGAAAGAAAGTAACAAACGTTTAAAAACAAAACGAATTATCGAAAATGCTATGGTTCAATTATTGATGGACCAACCCTTTGATCAAATTTCTACTGTCAAGTTAGCAGAAAAAGCCGGAATTAGTCGTTCTAGCTTTTACACTCACTACAAGGATAAGTATGATATGATTGAACTCTACCAAAGTAAGCTATTCCATACCTTTGAGTATATTTTCCAAAAACATGCTCATCACAAAAGAGATGCTATTTTAGAAGTATTTGAATATTTAGAGTCTGAGCCACTCTTGGCTGCACTCTTATCTGAAAATGGGACAAAAGAAATCCAAAATTTCTTGAGAAATAAGCTTCACATTATGCTTAGTACCGACCTTCAGAAACGCTTTATGAAACTACAACTCACTCCAATTGAATTAGAATACAGTAGCATTTATCTAACAAATGCCCTATTTGGTGTTTGTCAGACTTGGATTGCTCACGGAAAAAAAGAAAGTCCGCAAGAAATGACAGACTTCCTTATGAAAATGTTAGGTGATGTAAACTAAAAAAAGAACACCAGTGGTGTTCTTTTTATCTAACTCCGCCAGTAGGACTCGAACCTACGACATCATGATTAACAGTCATGCGCTACTACCAACTGAGCTATGGCGGATAAAATAGTCCGTACGGGATTCGAACCCGTGTTACCGCCGTGAAAAGGCGGTGTCTTAACCCCTTGACCAACGGACCATCTATCTGTAGCAGATATAACCATTATATCAATTTCTTACTAATTGTCAATCACTTTTTAGATTTTTTCTCTAGAATATCTTTTAGTTTGCGGACTTTTAAACGAGTAATTGGACAACGATGATCTTCATAAAAGACAACTTCTAAATTCTTTCGATCAATTTCTCTCACATTTCCCACATTGACAAGGAAAGATTTATGGGAGCAATAAAATCGCTGGGTATGTTTGTCCTTTTCCTGAATATCTGTCATAGTTCCATAGAATTCTTTTGCAAAATTCTTACCAATAATCCGAAGTTTATGAGAAACTCCTGTGGTTTCGATATACAAAATGTCATGGTAAGGAATTTTCAAATCATTTCCTTTATAGTTGTAATCAAAATAGTCTACAACATCTTCGTTTTCAAGTAGCATGCTCTTAGTGTAAAAAATACTCTGCTCGATGCGTTTTTTGAACAATTCATCATTGATATCTTTATCAACAAAATCTAGGGCTGATACCTGGTATTTGTACGTTAAGGTAGCAAATTCAGATCGACTAGTAATAAAGACAATAATAGCATAAGGATTGTGATGACGGATAAATTGAGCCACTTCAAAGCCTTTTTTCTCGATTCCATGAATATCAATATCTAGGAAATAAAGCTGGTTTACTTCATCATTTTCGATATATTCCTTAAACTCACGAACTTTTCCTGTTGTCTTATATGAAATAGGAATATTCGATTCTTCCGAGATTTCATTTAATATTCTCTCTAGTCTCACTTGATGTTCAATAACATCTTCTAAAATTAATACTTTCATTCGAATTCCCTCTTAAATCTAATAATTTGTCTAAATGTGTTATCTTCCATCTCAGTTTCTAAGATAATGTTGTCATACTTATCTAAAATCTCTTTAACATTATTAAGCCCTAGACCTCTATTTCTTCCCTTGGTAGAGAAACCTAAGGCAAATAGATCCTCTGAAGGCGTCATAGTGATTTTGCATGAATTCTGGATAACTATAACTGTTTCAAAATCCATTTTAATGACTGCAACTTCCATTTGTTTCAAATAACTATCTGCAGCACCTTCAACAGCATTGTTTAATAAAATGCTCATGATACGAACAAGATCAAGTAAATCTATTGACAGTCTAGTAATGATATCCTTTACTTCCAATGTAAACTCTACATCATTTTTTCGTGCATAGACAATCGATTGAGCAATTAAACTTCGTAAAGCAGAATCTTCTATATTATTTAAATCAAAGTAAGTATATTTTTCTGACCTCAATTTCTGATTTGCTTTTACTAAGACTTCATTGTAAACCCTGTTAATTTCTTGTAAATCTCCACTGTCAATCGCCATTTGCATGCTAACAAGCATCCCTGCATAGTCATGACGAAAACCGCGAATTTCATTATATAACTCCACAATTTCATCAGTATAAGTCTGTAAATGTTTTTGTTCAAATTTCTTTTGTTTTAGAGCAATCTCTTTTTCAATTTGAACCTTGTGAGAATTCATTGCAAAGAAAATCAATAACAAGCAAATAAAAACAATGGTTGATAAAATACTTCCGAAACTATTTAAATGATGAGTTGTACTTACTATATCTGAAATAAACAATAAGATATGTAAACCAAAGAAAGCAACTATTACTTTTTTTAAAAAAGGATACAGATAATCTTTATCAAAATAGGTAAGTTCTAAATGGAAATAAGTAATAATTTTTTTAATAATAAAATATGTTAGTAATAGTACTCCTAAATAAAACATCACTTCATGTTCTATCACAAAAGCATCACCTGTTATAGAGGATAGGGTTACTGATAAAAAAGTATGTGTACTATGATATAATAAAGACAATAGTAAACTGATAAACATTCCTTTATGCTTATCATACTTCTTTAAAACTACTATAGAAGTATATAGAATAAAAGGAAATATAAACTTTTCAATCCCTAACCCAGCTAATGAAATAAAGTCAAAGAAAAATTCAGCTACAGACTGATATACAAATATACAAGCTATAAATAAATATCTTTCTTTTTTAGTTACTTTACAAATTAATTCATAGCTTATTGTTAAAATAAAAATATGAAGAATAACTATTCCAAATCCTAATAAACTCATCCTATCACCCTATAATATTACTACTTTGTCCTATTTGAAAAAAGATGTTTAAAAAAGTAAGGTAGTCTTTTATCTCCACCTCGAATCTCCTGCAATTCTGCCTCTGTTACTTCTTTAAATTGTTCCAACTTTTCTGTATTTTTCATAATGAAATCTCCTGTATTATTTTTTCTTGTAAGTTAACTTACACACCTATTATACAAAATGAAGACCATGTAAGAAAAAATTCTTCCCAACTGTACATTTTTGCACCTGAAACGCACTTTTTTAAGAAAAAAGCTGGGATAAATCCCAGCTTCGCATCTAAAATTGATCCCAGCAGGATTCGAACCTGCGACCGTTCGCTTAGAAGGCGAATGCTCTATCCAGCTGAGCTATGAGACCTAACATGACCATTCTATCAAAAAACAAGAGCTAAGTCAATCTTCTATTTGTGGTAAGGAGAACCCTGTTGAATTGTAAAAGCACGGTAAATTTGTTCAACTAAAACTAATCTCATTAACTGATGTGGTAATGTCAGACGTCCAAAACTGACAGAAAGATTGGCCCTATTTTTTACAACAGGAGCTAGACCCAAACTTCCTCCAATGATAAAAGTAAGCGTTGAGTATCCTTTGATAGAAGCTTGCTCTAGTTGCTTACTAAATTCCTCTGAGGAGAGTGTTTTTCCTTCAATGGCTAGTACAACGACAAAGTCTCTTTCTCCAACCTTAGAAAGAATTCTTTCACCTTCTGTTTCCAAGATTTTTTGATTTTCTAATTCACTGGCTTTGTCAGGTGTCTTCTCATCAGTGAGCTCAATCATTTCTAATTTGGCGAAACGTGAAATTCGTTTGGTATATTCAGCAATTCCATCTTTAAGGTATTTTTCTTTTAATTTTCCTACTGTTACAATTTTTATTTTCATTCTTCTATTCTATCATATCCACACTTCATTTCACATCTTATACACAAAAAAATCATTCAAAATTACTAGTGAATTCACAGAATAAAGCGAGTTATCCACAACTTGTGTAAAACTTTAAGCTTTTAAGTTTGGATTAAGTTAATAGGTTTATAATCTGAGTAAATAAATAACAAACGGAGGCGTTTATGAAACACTTACAAAAATTTTACAAAAAAGGAGTTAAAGTTCTAGCAATCATTCTAATCGGATTTTTAAGTGGTGCCTTAGGAAGTTTCGTAACATTACAACTTTATCAAAAACAAGGAAATCAAGCTACGAATAATAATTCTGGCACTGTCACTCAAACATCCTATAAAAATGAAAACTCAACCACTCAAGCAGTAAATAAAGTTAAGGATGCTGTTGTCTCAATCATTACTTATTCTTCTTCTAGCAGTAGACAAAGTAGTGTATTTAATGGTGATGAAACTAATTCTGATTCAGACAATCAACAAATCGCAAGTGAGGGATCAGGTGTTATCTATAAAAAGGATGATAAAGATGCCTATCTTGTAACTAATACTCACGTTATCAATGGAGCTTCAAAAGTTGATATCCGCTTAGCAGATGGTACCAAGGTTCCTGGTGAAATTGTCGGATCTGATACCTTCTCTGATATTGCTGTCGTTAAAATTTCTTCAGAAAAAGTTACAACAGTAGCAGAATTTGGGGATTCAAGTCAACTTAGTGTTGGAGAAACAGCGATTGCTATCGGTAGTCCTCTAGGTTCAGAATATGCTAATACAGTTACACAGGGAATCATCTCGAGTCTTAATCGAAATGTTTCTCTAAAATCTGAAGATGGTCAAGCTATTTCAACAAAAGCCATTCAAACAGATACGGCCATTAATCCTGGTAACTCTGGTGGTCCACTTGTAAACATTCAAGGACAAGTAATTGGTATAACATCAAGTAAAATTGCAAGTAATGGTGGAACATCTGTAGAAGGTCTTGGTTTTGCAATTCCTTCAAACGATGCTCAAAATATCATTAAACAGCTTGAAAGTGATGGTAAAGTGACTCGTCCTGCTCTTGGGATTCAAATGGTCAATCTATCAAATGTTGGAGCTAGTGATCTTAGAAAACTTAACATTCCAAGTGGCCTCACTTCAGGTGTAGTTGTTCGATCTGTTCAAAACAATATGCCAGCAAATGGACATCTTCAAAAATACGATGTCATTACCAAAGTTGACGACAAAGAGATTGCTTCATCAACAGACCTACAACACGCTCTTTACAATCATGCTATCGGAGATACTATCAAAGTAACCTACTACCGTAACGGTAAGGAGGAAACAACCTCAATTAAACTAGATAAGAATTCTGGTGATTTAGAGTCTTAATTGACATCAGTGTAAAGAAAACTTTACAGAAAGTAAAAGATATGTTAGTGTAGAATCATGGAAAAATTTGAAATGATTTCTATCTCTGAAATACAAAAGAATCCTTACCAACCTCGGAAAGAATTTGACGCAGATAAACTAAAGGAATTAGCTCAGTCAATCAAAGAAAATGGGCTCATCCAACCAATCATCGTTCGTCAATCTCCTGTAATTGGTTATGAAATCCTTGCAGGAGAGAGACGATATCGAGCTTCTCTCTTGGCTGGTCTGACCTCTATTCCAGCCGTTGTAAAGCATCTCTCAGATCAGGAAATGATGATTCAGTCTATCATTGAGAATTTGCAGAGAGAAAATTTAAATCCTGTTGAAGAAGCACGCGCCTACGAATCTTTAGTAGAAAAAGGATTTACTCACACTGAGATAGCGGATAAAATGGGGAAATCTCGTCCTTATATCACTAATTTTATTCGTTTACTTTCCCTACCAGAATATATCTTAACTGAAGTAGAAAATGGAAAAATTTCTCAAGCGCATGCACGTTCACTAGTTGGTTTGGACAAAGAGCAGCAAGACTATTTCTTTCAACTAATTAAAAATGAAGACATCTCTGTGAGAAAGCTAGAAGCACTTCTTACAGAGAAAAAACACAAGAAGCAAAAAAAAAGTGATTCTTTCATCAAAGACGAAGAAGATAAATTAAAAAAACTACTCGGTTTAAGTGTAGAAATTAAACTTTCAAAAAAAGATACTGGAAAGATTATTATCTCCTTTTCAAGTCAAGAAGAATACGATAGAATTATTAACAGCCTGAAATAAGGCTGTTCTTTTATTTTCTCAACCCACAAATTTATCCACCAATTTTTTTATCAAAAAGCCTACTAAATCAAGGATTTTTCTATTTATCCCCAACCTGTGGATAAATACTGTTAACATTGTGGATTCTTTTCCCCAATCTGTGGAAAAATCCTATTATCTATGGTAAAATAAGTCTAGCACTAAACTACTAAAATCATAGTAAAGGAGGAAAACTAGTTGAAAGAAAAGCAATTTTGGAATCGTATTTTAGAATTTGCTCAAGAAAGATTGACTCGATCTATGTATGATTTCTATGCTACACCTGCTGAACTCATCAAAGTAGAAGAAAACACAGCTACTATATTTCTACCGAGATCAGAGATGGAAATGGTGTGGGAAAAGCAATTAAAAGATATTATCATTGCTGCTGGTTTTGAAATTTATGATTCTGAAATCAAACCGTACTATATTTTCACTAAACCTCAGAGCACAGAATCTCCTCAAGTAAATGATACGAATAGTATCTCTACTTACGATTACACACCTGCACTACCAACGATTCCCTATTCTGAAACAGGATTAAAAGAAAAATATACCTTTGATAACTTTATTCAAGGTGATGGGAATGTTTGGGCCGTATCTGCTGCACTAGCTGTATCTGAAGATTTAGCTCTGACCTATAATCCTCTTTTCATCTATGGAGGACCTGGTCTTGGAAAGACTCACTTGCTCAATGCGATTGGAAATGAGATTTTGAAAAATATTCCTGATGCGCGTGTCAAGTACATTCCTGCCGAAAGCTTTATCAATGACTTTCTTGAACACTTGCGACTTGGGGAAATGGAAAAGTTCAAAAAGACTTACCGTAGCCTTGATCTCTTATTGATCGATGATATCCAATCTCTCAGTGGCAAAAAAGTCGCGACCCAGGAAGAATTTTTCAATACCTTCAATGCTCTTCATGATAAGCAGAAACAGATTGTCCTAACCAGTGATCGAAGTCCTAAACACCTAGAAGGACTTGAAGAGAGACTTGTCACACGCTTTAGCTGGGGATTGACGCAAAATATCACTCCTCCTGACTTTGAGACACGTATCGCCATTCTTCAAAGTAAAACAGAGCACTTGGATTACCATTTCCAAAGTGATACTCTAGAATACTTGGCTGGCCAATTTGATTCAAATGTTCGAGAATTGGAAGGAGCAATCAACGATATCACTTTAATTGCCAGAGTGAAGAAGATTAAGGATATTACTATTGATATTGCTGCGGAAGCTATTAGAGCACGTAAGCAAGACGCCCGCCAGATACTTGTTATTCCAATTGAGAAAATCCAAACTGAAGTTGGTAATTTTTATGGAGTGAGTGTCAAAGAAATGAAGGGGACGAGACGAGTTCAAAACATCGTTTTAGCACGTCAAGTTGCCATGTACCTAGCTAGAGAACTGACAGATAACAGTCTTCCAAAAATCGGAAAAGAATTTGGCGGAAAGGATCACACCACCGTTATTCATGCCCATGCTAAAATCAAATCATTGATTGACGAAGACGATAATTTACGTTTAGAAATAGAAGCAATTAAAAAGAAAATTAAGTAGCTTGTGGATAACTTTTCCTTTCTTATCTTTTTTATCCACATTTTTTAAACAAGCTTAGAAGCTTAAGTTTACTAAATAGCACTCAGTTTTCCACAGAATTCACATACTCTATTATTACTATTAACTTTCTAATACTAAAAATAAATAAAGGAGAATCCATGATTCATTTTTCAATCAATAAAAATTTATTTCTACAAGCATTAAATACTACAAAACGAGCAATAAGCTCTAAAAATGCTATTCCAATTTTATCAACAATCAAAATTGACGTTACCAATGAAGGAATTACTTTAATTGGCTCAAACGGTCAAATTTCTATTGAAAATTTCATTTCTCAAAAGAATGAGGATGCTGGTCTCTTGATCACTTCTTTGGGTTCGATTCTTCTTGAAGCTTCTTTCTTTATCAATGTGGTATCTAGTCTTCCAGATGTAACGCTAGATTTCAAAGAGATTGAACAAAACCAAATTGTCTTAACCAGTGGCAAATCAGAAATCACCCTAAAAGGAAAAGATAGCGAACAGTACCCACGAATCCAAGAAATTTCAGCAAGCACACCTTTGGTTCTTGAAACAAAACTACTCAAGAAAATTATCAATGAAACAGCATTTGCTGCAAGTACGCAAGAAAGTCGTCCAATCTTAACAGGTGTCCACTTCGTATTGAGCCAACACAAGGAACTAAAAACAGTTGCGACAGACTCACACCGCCTTAGCCAGAAGAAATTGACTCTTGAAAAAAATGGAGATGATTTCGATGTGGTGATTCCTAGCCGCTCTCTACGCGAATTTTCAGCGGTATTTACAGATGATATTGAAACTGTAGAGATTTTCTTTGCAAATAATCAAATCCTCTTTAGAAGCGAAAATATTAGCTTCTACACTCGTCTCCTAGAAGGAAACTATCCTGATACAGATCGTTTGATTCCAACAGACTTTAACACTATAATTACTTTTGATGTTGTTAATTTACGTCAATCTATGGAGCGTGCTCGTCTCTTATCAAGTGCGACTCAAAATGGTACTGTGAAGCTTGAAATTAAAGGTGGGGTTGTTAGTGCCCATGTTCACTCTCCAGAAGTTGGTAAAGTAAACGAAGAAATCGATACGGAGCAGGTGACTGGGGATGATTTAACTATTAGTTTTAACCCAACTTACTTGATTGATTCCCTCAAGGCTTTAAATAGTGAAAAAGTGACCATTAGCTTTATCTCAGCTGTTCGTCCATTTACTCTTGTGCCAGCAGATACTGACGAAGACTTCATGCAGCTTATTACACCAGTTCGTACAAATTAAGTGAAAGAGGTTGAGCCTGGCTCGCCTCTTTTATGATATAATCAAAAAAGAAAAGGAGAGTAGTATGTATCAAGTTGGAAATTTTGTTGAGATGAAAAAACCTCATGCTTGTATAATTAAGTCAACAGGAAAAAAAGCTAATCGTTGGGAAATCACCCGTGTAGGGGCAGATATCAAAATAAAGTGTAGCAATTGTGACCACCTTGTCATGATGAGTCGCTATGATTTTGAACGAAAAATGAATAAGATTATTGACTAAGAACCCTTAGTTAGAGGGTTAGCAAGTTTTCCCTTTTTGTGTTATAATGTTAGGGATTGAAATGAGAACGGAGAATGAGAAACTATGGCTTTAACAGCAGGTATCGTTGGTTTGCCAAACGTTGGTAAATCAACCCTTTTTAATGCAATTACAAAAGCAGGAGCAGAGGCGGCAAACTACCCATTTGCGACTATTGATCCAAACGTTGGGATGGTGGAAGTTCCAGATGAACGCCTACAAAAACTAACGGAAATGATTACTCCTAAAAAGACAGTTCCAACAACCTTTGAGTTTACAGATATTGCAGGGATTGTAAAAGGAGCTTCAAAAGGAGAAGGTCTAGGTAATAAATTCTTGGCCAATATCCGTGAAGTAGACGCGATTGTTCACGTAGTTCGTGCTTTTGATGATGAAAATGTGATGCGCGAGCAAGGACGTGAAGACGCCTTTGTGGATCCACTTGCAGATATTGATACCATTAACCTAGAATTGATTCTTGCTGACTTAGAATCAGTTAATAAACGCTACGCGCGTGTAGAAAAGATGGCACGTACGCAAAAAGATAAAGAATCAGTAGCAGAGTTTAACGTTCTTCAAAAGATTAAACCAGTCCTTGAGGATGGAAAATCAGCTCGAACTATTGAATTTACAGATGAGGAACAAAAGGTTGTTAAAGGTCTCTTCCTTTTGACCACTAAACCAGTTCTTTATGTTGCTAATGTGGATGAGGATGTAGTTTCAGATCCAGATTCTATCGAATATGTGAAGCAAATTCGTGAATTCGCAGCGACAGAAAATGCTGAGGTAGTCGTTATTTCCGCGCGTGCTGAGGAAGAAATTTCTGAGTTAGACGATGAAGATAAGCAAGAGTTTCTTGAAGCACTTGGTTTGACTGAATCAGGAGTTGACAAGTTGACTCGTGCAGCCTATCACTTGCTTGGGCTTGGAACTTACTTCACAGCTGGTGAAAAAGAAGTCCGTGCTTGGACCTTTAAGCGAGGGATGAAAGCTCCTCAAGCAGCTGGTATTATCCACTCAGACTTTGAAAAAGGGTTTATTCGTGCAGTAACCATGTCATATGAGGATCTAGTAAAATATGGATCTGAAAAGGCTGTAAAAGAAGCTGGGCGCTTACGTGAAGAAGGTAAAGAATATATCGTTCAAGATGGCGATATTATGGAATTCCGCTTTAACGTTTAATAACATTTATTAAATAGTGTCAATTAGGTTGGAAAAAAATTCCAACCCTTTTGGCTTTTGAAAGGAAAAATAAATGACCAAATTACTTGTAGGATTGGGAAATCCAGGGGATAAATATTTTGAAACCAAACACAATGTTGGATTTATGTTGATTGACCAACTAGCTAAAAAACAAAATGTCACTTTTACACATGACAAGATATTTCAAGCTGACCTAGCATCTTTTTTCTTTAATGGTGAAAAAATTTATCTTGTCAAACCAACAACATTTATGAATGAAAGTGGAAAAGCGGTTCATGCTTTATTGACTTACTATGGTTTGGATATTGAAGATTTACTCGTCATTTACGATGATCTTGACATGGAAGTTGGGAAAATTCGTTTAAGAGCAAAGGGTTCAGCAGGTGGTCATAATGGTATCAAGTCTATTATTCAACATATTGGAACCCAAGTATTTAACCGTGTTAAAATAGGTATTGGAAGACCTAAAAAAGGCATGTCAGTTGTTCATCATGTTTTAAGTAAGTTTGATCAGGATGACTATGTGGGTATTTTACAGTCTATTGACAAGGTTGACGATGCTGTAAACTACTATTTACAAGAGAAAAACTTTGAGAAAACAATGCAGAGGTATAATGGATAAATGGTGACTTTATTAGATTTATTCTCAGAAAATAATCAGATAGAAAAATGGCATCAAAATCTGATAGATAAGAAAAGACAACTAATACTTGGTTTATCAACGTCTACTAAGGCTCTTGCAATTGCAAGCAGCCTAGAAAAAGAAAATAAGATTGTGTTACTGACTTCAACTTATGGAGAAGCAGAAAGAATTATCAGTGATCTTCTTTCTCTCTTAGGAGAGGAACTTGTCTATCCTTTTTTGGTCGATGACTCTCCTATGGTAGAGTTTTTGATGTCTTCGCAAGAAAAAATCATTTCGCGGGTTGAGGCCTTGCGTTTTTTGAATGATCCATCTAAGAAAGGGGTTTTAGTTTGTAATATCGCAGCGAGTCGATTGATTCTACCCTCTCCTACTAGATTTAAAGAAAGTATTATAAAAATTGCAGTTGGCGAAGAATATGACCAACACGAGCTACTTCACCAGTTAAAGGAAATTGGATATCGAAAAGTTACTCAAGTACAGACACAAGGTGAGTTTAGTATTCGAGGAGATATTTTAGATATTTTTGAGATGTCTCAGTTAGAACCTTTCCGAATCGAGTTTTTTGGAGATGAAGTAGATGGTATTCGTACTTTTGAAGTCGAAACACAATTATCGAAAGAAAATCAGACAAACCTCACTATCTTTCCAGCTAGCGACATACTTTTGAGAGAAAAGGATTATCAACGAGGTCAGTCAGCTTTAGACAAGCAAATTTCGAAGACTCTATCGCCGATTTTGAAATCCTATCTAGAAGAAATTTTGTCAAGTTTTCATCAAAAACAAGTACATTCAGATAGTCGAAAGTTTTTGTCCTTATGTTACGATAAAACATGGACTGTCTTTGATTATATTGAAAAAGATACACCAGTATTCTTTGATGACTATCAAAAATTGATGAATCAGTATGAAGCCTTTGAAAGAGAATTAGCGCAATACTTTACAGAAGATTTACAGAATGGTAAATCATTTTCTGAGATGCAGTATTTTGCAGATACAGAGCAAACCTATAAAAAACAAAGTCCAGTTACCTTTTTCTCTAATCTGCAAAAGGGCTTAGGAAACCTCAAATTTGATCACATTTATCAATTTAATCAATACCCCATGCAAGAGTTTTTCAATCAGTTTTCTTTTCTTAAAGAAGAAATTGAGCGATACAAAAAAATGGACTACACCATTGTTTTGCAGTCTAGCAATTCAATGGGAAGTAAGACGTTGGAGGATGTTTTAGAGGAATATCAGATCAAATTGGATTCCAGAGATAAGTCAAGTATCTGTAAAGAATCTGTAAACTTGATTGAGGGTAATCTAAGACATGGTTTTCATTTTGTAGATGAAAAAATTCTCTTGATTACTGAACATGAGATTTTTCAAAAGAAATTAAAACGTCGGTTTAGAAGACAACATGCTTCAAATTCAGAGCGATTAAAAGATTATAATGAACTTGAAAAAGGGGACTACGTTGTTCACCATATCCATGGAATTGGTCAATATTTAGGAATCGAAACAATTGAAATCCAAGGTATTCACCGTGATTATGTCAGTGTACAGTATCAAAATGGTGACCAAATCTCCATCCCAGTAGAGCAGATTCAGTTACTGTCTAAATATGTTTCAAGTGATGGGAAAGCGCCAAAACTTAATAAATTAAATGATGGTCATTTCAAAAAGGCCAAGCAAAAAGTTAAGAACCAAGTAGAGGATATAGCTGACGATTTAATCAAGCTTTATTCTGAGCGTAGTCAGTTGAAGGGGTTTGCTTTCTCAGCTGATGATGATGAGCAACATGCTTTTGATGATGCTTTCCCTTATGTTGAAACGGATGATCAACTTCGCAGTATTGAGGAAATCAAGAGAGATATGCAGGATTCTCACCCCATGGATCGACTTTTGGTTGGGGATGTTGGTTTTGGGAAGACTGAAGTAGCAATGCGTGCTGCTTTTAAGGCAGTCAATGATCACAAACAGGTGGTCGTTCTAGTTCCAACGACGGTTTTAGCGCAACAGCACTATACGAATTTTAAGGAACGATTCCAAAATTTTGCTGTTAATATTGATGTATTGAGTCGCTTTAGAAGTAAAAAAGAGCAGGCAGAGACACTTGAAAAATTAAAGAATGGTCAAGTCGATATTTTGATTGGAACGCATCGTGTTTTGTCAAAAGATGTTGTCTTTTCAGATCTAGGCTTGATGATTATTGATGAAGAGCAACGATTTGGTGTTAAGCATAAGGAAACATTGAAAGAACTGAAGAAACAAGTGGATGTCTTAACATTGACAGCTACTCCAATACCACGTACTCTTCATATGTCTATGTTGGGAATCAGAGATTTGTCTGTTATTGAAACACCTCCGACCAATCGTTATCCAGTGCAAACCTATGTTTTGGAAAAGAATGATAGTGTGATTCGTGATGCTGTCTTGCGTGAAATGGAGCGTGGAGGTCAAATTTACTATCTTTACAATAAGGTTGACACGATTGACCAGAAGGTTTCGGAATTACAGGAGTTGATTCCAGAGGCTTCGATTGGGTATGTTCATGGACAAATGAGTGAAATTCAGTTGGAAAATACTTTATTGGACTTTATTGAAGGTCAGTATGATATTTTGGTGACAACTACTATTATTGAGACAGGGGTTGATATTCCAAATGCCAATACCTTATTTATTGAAAATGCAGACCATATGGGTTTGTCAACTTTGTATCAATTAAGAGGAAGAGTCGGTCGTAGTAATCGTATTGCTTATGCTTATCTCATGTATCGTCCAGAAAAATCAATTAGTGAAGTTTCTGAGAAGAGATTAGAAGCGATTAAGGGATTTACAGAATTGGGCTCTGGATTTAAGATTGCGATGCGAGATCTTTCGATTCGTGGAGCAGGAAATCTCCTAGGAAAATCGCAGTCTGGTTTCATTGATTCTGTTGGTTTTGAATTGTATTCACAGTTATTAGAGGAAGCTATTGCTAAACGGAACGGTAATGGGAATAAAAGAATCAAAGGAAATGCTGAGTTGATTTTACAAATTGATGCTTATCTTCCTGATACTTATATTTCTGACCAACGACATAAGATTGAAATTTACAAGAAAATTCGTCAAATTGACAATCGTGTCAACTATGAAGAACTACAAGAAGAATTGATGGATCGCTTTGGAGAATACCCAGACGTAGTGGCCTATCTTTTAGAGATTGGTTTGGTTAAGTCATATTTGGACAAGGTCTTTGTAGAACGTGTGGAAAGAAAAGATAACAAGATTACAGTTCAATTTGAAAAAGTCACTCAGCGATTATTCTTGGCTCAAGATTATTTTAAAGCTTTATCCGCAACGAACTTAAAAGCAGCCATAGCTGAGAATAAGGGATTAATGGAAGTTGTATTTGATGTCCGAAACAAGAAGGATTATGAAATTTTAGAAGGTTTGCTGATTTTTGGAGAAAGTTTATTAGAGATAAAAGAATCAAAGGAAGCAAATCCCATTTAACATTTTTCTTCTATAAAAAGGATAAAAATGGTACAATAATAATTTGAGGTAATAAAAATGAGATTAGACAAGTATTTAAAAGTATCACGAATTATTAAGCGCCGCACAGTCGCGAAAGAAGTAGCAGATAAAGGTAGAATCAAGGTGAACGGAATCTTGGCCAAAAGTTCAACGGATTTGAAAGTTGATGACCAAGTTGAAATTCGCTTTGGAAATAAGTTGTTGCTTGTTAAAGTACTAGATATGAAAGATAGTACAAAAAAAGAAGATGCAGCAGGCATGTATGAAATTCTCAGTGAAACACGGGTAGAAGAAAATGTCTAAAAATATTGTACAGATGAATAATTCTTTTATTCAAAATGAACATCAACGTCGTCGTTACCTGATGAAGGAGAGACAAAAACGAAATCGTTTTATGGGTTGGGTCCTTATTTTGATGATCTTGTTGTTTATTTTACCAACTTATAACTTGGCTCAAAGCTATGATCAGTTACTGCAACGCCGTCAGCAATTGACAGAGTTGAAAGAGCAGTACCAAAATCTTAGTGACGAAAAGGATAAGGAATCTGCTTTTGCTGCAAAGTTGAAAGATGAAGACTATGTAGCAAAATATGCACGCGCCAAGTACTATTACTCAAAGAAACGAGAAGCAATTTACACAATTCCTGATTTGCTTCCGAGGTAATGTCATGGAAAATTTATTGGAAGTTGTTGAGCAATTTCTAAGTTTATCAGATGAAAAATTAGAGGAATTGGCAGCTAAAAACCATTTATTACGATTACAAGAAGAAAGGGAAGAGAAGAATGCGTAAGTTCTTAGTAGTTTTATTGCTACCTGCTTTTATCATAACCTCAAGAGTAGTTAGCACAGAAAAACAGCTTCCTTACTCTTCACAAGAAATTTATTATCTAACCGAGTCTGATTATGGATTCTACTATAAAGAAACTCTGGAATCCCCAATGGTATATGGAGAAACAGCCGTCTATGCTAATGAGGATCTTGTCAAGGAGTCTGGTAAATTGACTCCTGGAACCGCCTTTAAAATAGTAGAATGGCGTTTGAATAGACAAGGTGTTCCTGTTTTTAAATTAGATAATCACCAGTTTATCCCTGCAGATAAGCGTTTGATCTATGATCAAAGTCAAGTTCAAACTCAAAATAGACAAGTATGGTTGGAGCAGGGGTTTGTTATCTATAACAGCCCTTATGACACTAAAGAAATTTCTTCATCCCTCTCTCCCTATCAACGCGTAACGGTGGATAGAGCTCTCTTTGCTGAGGGACAAGAATTTCTTCATATTGATCAAGTTGGGTGGGTATCAAAAGAGTTCGTCTCAGAAGAAGACAATCGCATCCAGAAGGTTCAAGAAATTTTATCAAGCAACTATCAGAATGAAAATTATTCTATTTATGTTAAACAACTGAGTACAGGTAAAGAGGCTGGGGTGAATGAAGACAGCAAACTCTATGCAGCTAGCATCTTGAAATTGGCCTACCTTTATTATGCTCAAGATAAGATAAATCAAGGCGACTATACGCTGGACAGTAGTTTCAAGTATATCCCAGAAGTAAATAGCTTTCCTGGTTCCTATAAACCAGAAGGTAGTGGTAGTTTGCCTAAAAAAGAAGATAACAAAGAATACAGTCTTCAACAGTTAATTACCAAGGTAACAAAAGAGTCAGACAATGTTGCTCATAATATTTTAGGTTATTATGTGACCAATCAATCTGATGGGGCTTTCAAAGAAAAAATGTCCACTATTATGGGTGAAGATTGGGATGTGAATGATAAATTGACTTCTTCAAAAATGGCTGGAAAGGTCATGGAAGCCATTTATAATCAGAATGGTTTTGTCTTAGAGTCTCTAGGTAAGACTGATTTTGACAACCAACGAATCGCAAAAGGTGTTTCGGTTAAGGTAGCTCATAAAATTGGAGATGCCGACGAGTTTAAACATGACACTGCCATTGTCTATACGGACTCTCCTTTCGTTCTCTCCATTTTCACTAAAAATTCTGATTATGATACTATTGCTAAGATAGCCAAGGACGTCTATGAGGTTCTAAAATGAGGGAGCAGGATTTTTTAAATCATTTTCTTCGAAAAAAGTATTTCAAAAAACATTCTAAAGTCGTATTGGCTCTATCTGGTGGACTAGATTCGATGTTTTTATTTCATCTATTGTCTACTTATCAAGAAGAGTTGGGCATTGAGCTGATTTTAGCTCATGTCAATCACAAGCAGAGAAATGAGTCTGACTGGGAGGAAAATGAACTAAGGAAGTTAGCTGATGTAGCTGGACTTCCTATTTATATCACAAGCTTTTCAGGAGACTTTTCAGAAGCGCGTGCTCGAGAGTTTCGTTATGATTTTTTTAGGAAAATCATGAAAGAGGTTGGAGCGACTGCCTTGGTCACTGCCCACCATGCAGATGATCAGGTTGAAACGATTTTGATGCGCTTGATTCGAGGAAGTCGACTACGCCATTTAACAGGAATAAAAGAAATTCAAGTAGTTGATGATATTGAAATCATCCGTCCCTTGTTGCATTTTCATAAAACAGACTTCCCACCAATTTTTCATTTCGAAGATCAAACAAATCGTGAGAACAGCTATTTTCGCAATCGTATTCGAAATAGGTATTTACCAGAACTTGAAAAAGAAAATCCTCGTCTTAAATCCGCCCTTTTAGATTTAGGAAGGGAAATTTCAGATTACCAAGCAACCATAACGGAGCTTTCTGAACAGATTGATGTAGAAGATTTGAATGAGCTCTTTTCATACTCAAAACAAACTCAAGGGGTCTTGCTCCAGAACTATCTCAATCAATTTCCAGACTTAAATCTTACGAAGTCTCAGTTTGATGAAGTTCGACAGATTTTAGCAAGGAAAAGCCAGTATCGTCATCCATTGAAAAATGGTTATGAATTGATAAAAGAGTATCAAAAGTTTAGAGTTTGCAAAATCAGTCCTCAGGCTGATGAAAAGGAAGATGAACTTGTGTTACACTATCAAAATCAAGTTCGACATAAGGGCTATTTATTTTCCTTTGGCATTCCTATAGAAGGAGATGTTGTTCAAAAAGTAACGGTTTCACGGGAAACATCTGTACATATTAGATGTCGAAAACCTGGCGATATTATTATCCTAAATGGTCATCGAAAGAAACTGAGACGCTTATTTATAGATTTGAAAATCCCTATTGAAAAACGAAAAACAACCCCTATTATTGAGCAATTTGGAGAAATTGTCTCAATTTCAGGAATTGCGACCAGTGATTTGAGTAAAAACACGAAAAATGATATAATGAACACTGTACTTTATATAGAAAAAATAGATAGGTAAAAAGATGTTAGAACACGATATAAAAAAAATCCTCGTTTCACATGATGAAATTACAGAAGCAGCTAAAAAGCTAGGTGCACAACTAACAAAAGAATATGAGGGGAAAAATCCAATTCTTATTGGAATTCTGAAAGGATCGATTCCTTTTATGGCTGAATTGGTCAAACATATTGATACGCATATTGAGATGGACTTCATGATGGTATCTAGTTACCATGGTGGAACAGCAAGCAGTGGTGTCATCAATATCAAGCAAGACGTGACTCAAGATATCAAAGGAAGACATGTTTTATTTGTAGAGGATATCATTGATACAGGTCAAACTTTGAAGAGTTTGAGAGATATGTTTATTGCAAGAGAAGCAGCTTCTGTTAAAATCGCGACTTTGTTAGACAAACCAGAAGGACGTGTTGTTGAAATTGAAGCGGATTATACTTGCTTTACTATTCCAAATGAGTTTGTAGTAGGTTATGGTCTAGATTACAAAGAAAATTATCGTAACCTTCCTTATGTCGGAGTATTGAAAGAAGAAGTTTATTCAAATTAGAAAGATTTATCTTTAATGAAAAAACAAAATAATGGTTTAGTTAGAAATCCATTTCTATACTTGTTAATTATCTTCTTCCTAGTGACAGGATTCCAGTATTTTTACTCTGGAAATACTGCTGGGCGAAGCGAAAAAATTAACTATACAGAACTGGTAAAAGAAATTACAGCAGACAATGTAAAAGAATTAACCTATCAGCCAAATGGCAGCATCATTGAAGTGTCTGGTGTTTATAAAAATCCTAAGACTAGTAAAGAAGAAACAGGAATTCAATTTTTCACTCCTACAGCTACAACAGTAGAAAGATTCTCAAGTACTATTCTTCCGTCTGATTCAACAGTTTCAGAATTGCAAAAACTTGCTTCTGAACATCAGGCAGAAGTAACAGTCAAACATGAGAGTTCAAGCGGTATGTGGATCAATATCCTTGTGTCTGTTGTCCCATTTGCTATTCTCTTCTTCTTCCTATTCTCTATGATGGGAAATATGGGAGGAAATAGTGGCCGAAATCCAATGAGTTTTGGACGTAGTAAGGCTAAAGCTGCAAACAAAGAAGATATCAAGGTACGTTTCTCGGATGTTGCTGGTGCCGAGGAAGAAAAACAAGAATTAGTAGAAGTTGTTGAATTTCTAAAAGATCCAAAACGATTTACCAAACTTGGTGCGCGTATTCCTGCGGGTGTTCTTTTAGAGGGACCTCCGGGAACAGGTAAGACTTTGCTCGCTAAGGCGGTTGCCGGAGAAGCAGGCGTTCCATTCTTTAGTATCTCAGGATCGGACTTTGTAGAAATGTTTGTCGGAGTTGGTGCAAGTCGTGTTCGTTCTCTTTTTGAGGATGCAAAAAAAGCAGCACCAGCCATTATCTTTATCGATGAAATTGATGCTGTTGGTCGCCAACGTGGAGTCGGTCTTGGTGGAGGTAATGATGAACGTGAGCAAACCTTGAACCAACTCTTGATTGAGATGGATGGTTTTGAGGGAAATGAAGGGATTATTGTCATAGCTGCGACAAACCGTTCAGATGTACTTGACCCTGCCCTTTTGCGTCCAGGACGTTTTGATAGAAAAGTATTGGTTGGCCGTCCTGATGTTAAGGGCCGCGAAGCAATCTTGAAAGTTCACGCTAAAAACAAGCCTTTAGCAGAAGATGTTGATTTGAAATTAGTGGCTCAACAAACTCCAGGTTTTGTTGGTGCTGATTTAGAGAATGTATTGAATGAAGCGGCTTTAGTCGCTGCTCGTCGCAACAAATCAATCATTGATGCTTCAGATATTGATGAGGCAGAGGACAGAGTGATTGCTGGACCATCTAAGAAAGATAAAACAGTATCACAAAGAGAACGTGAATTGGTTGCTTATCATGAGGCTGGACATACCATTGTTGGTTTAGTCTTGTCAAATGCCCGCGTTGTTCATAAGGTTACAATTGTACCAAGAGGTCGTGCAGGTGGTTACATGATTGCACTTCCGAAAGAGGATCAAATGCTTCTATCTAAGGAAGACATGAAAGAACAATTAGCAGGTTTGATGGGTGGTCGTGTAGCTGAAGAGATTATCTTTAATGTCCAAACGACAGGAGCTTCAAATGACTTTGAACAAGCTACACAGATGGCGCGTGCAATGGTCACTGAATACGGTATGAGTGAAAAACTTGGCCCAGTTCAATACGAAGGTAATCATGCTATGTTTGGTGCACAAAGTCCTCAAAAATCAATTTCAGAACAAACAGCCTATGAGATTGATGAGGAAGTTCGTTCATTATTAAATGAGGCACGAAACAAAGCTGCTGAAATTATCCAATCAAATCGTGAAACCCACAAACTGATTGCAGAAGCATTGTTGAAATACGAAACATTGGATAGTACTCAAATTAAATCTCTTTACGAGACAGGAAAAATGCCTGAGACAGTAGAAGAGGAATCCCATGCACTATCTTATGATGAAGTAAAATCAAAAATGAGTGAAGAAGAATAAATTTAGAGAGGTTTAACCTCTCTTTTTATGTTCTAATGGAATGGCTACCGAGCGGATGCATTGATAGTCGACCCTCCTCGTACAGGCTTAGATGATAAGCTACTGGATACCATTCTGACCTATGTTCCAGAAAAAATGGTCTATGTATCCTGCAATGTTTCGACCTTAGCGCGAGATTTGGTTAAACTAGTAAAAGTCTATGACCTCCAGTATATCCAGTCAGTTGATATGTTTCCCCACACTGCACGAACAGAAGCAGTGGTTAAATTAGTGAAGAAAAGAAAAAATCAACTTCACTGAAAAAAGTCCTTGACAAAGTTTGAAAAGTAGGTATAATAGAAAGAGTTGAAAAGCT
>CAJPPL010000010.1:0-68694 GCA_905372585.1 Streptococcus oralis | reverse complement strand
GCGCCAGAGGATGCTCCTAGCGACCTTGCTATTATCGGACGCTACCTCCTCACGCCTGAAATTTTCCAAATCCTCGAAAACCAAGCTCCAGGCGCAGGAAACGAAATTCAGCTGACAGATGCAATCGATACCCTCAATAAAACACAACGTGTATTTGCTCGTGAGTTCAAAGGGGCTCGTTACGATGTCGGAGACAAGTTTGGCTTTATGAAAACTTCCATCGACTACGCTCTCAAACACCCACAAGTCAAAGACGACTTGAAAGACTACCTCATCCAACTCGGAAAAGAGTTAGCTGAGGGGGAATAGAAGAACAGTTCATATAAAAGAAGAACTAGGATAGTTAATTATCCTAGTTCTTCTTATTTTGTATTGCTATCATCCCGAACATATATACTCTCAAAAGGAAATCGTATTTCTCGGTTAATCTACTAACAAGCTCCACCGAATTGATCTCGAATTCTATGAAAGCGCTACGATATTATTTGTTTTTTTCTAAAAATAGGAGTACAATGAGTTAGTATAATAAAATAAAAAGCACCGAATCGGTGCGCATTACTGATTATGGATAACCATATTTTAACTCAAAAGAAAAATCTTTTGGCTGTGTTGTTTCGAATAGTTCCAACACAGATATTATACAAAAAATAAAATCGAAAATCAAGACAAGGAGTAGTTTTATGGCAAAATTTAATAAGAATTATTCAATCGGCTTAGATATAGGTGTATCATCCGTCGGTTATGCCGTTGTAACTGAAGATTATCGAGTACCTACTTTTAGATTTAAAGTTTTAGGTAATACAGAAAAAGAAAAAATAAAGAAGAATTTAATCGGATCTACCACCTTTGTACCCGCTCAATCAGCTCAAGGAACTCGAGTATTTCGTGTTAATCGGCGTAGAATTGATAGAAGGAATCATAGAATTGCCTATTTACGAGATATTTTTCAAAAAGAGATTGAAAAAATCGATAAAAATTTTTATCGTAGATTAGACGAAAGTTTTAGGGTACTTGGTGATAAAAGTGAGGACCTACAGATAAAACAGCCATTTTTTGGTGATAAAGAACTAGAGACTGCCTATCACAAGAAATACCCTACGATTTACCATTTACGAAAACACTTAGCTGATGCAGATAAAAACTCTCCTATAGCCGATATTCGTGAAGTTTACATGGCCTTATCACATATTTTAAAGTATAGGGGGCATTTTTTAACATTAGATAAGATTAATCCTAATAATATCAATATGCAAAACTCTTGGATTGATTTCATTGAATCTTGTCAAGAAGTTTTCGATTTGGAAGTCTCTGAAGAATCTAAAACCATAGCAGCCATATTTAAATCCAGTGATAACAGACAAGAAAAAGTTAAAAAAATACTACCCTATTTTCAACAAGAGCTTCTTAAAAAAGACAAAAGTATTTTCAAACAACTATTACAGTTATTATTTGGTTTAAAAACGAAATTTAAAGATTGTTTTGAATTAGAAGAAGAACCAGATCTTAATTTCTCCAAAGAAAACTATGATGAAAATCTAGAAAATTTTCTTGGCTCATTAGAAGAAGACTTTTCCGATGTATTTGCTAAACTAAAAGTTTTACGTGATACTATACTTCTATCTGGTATGCTAACATACACTGGAGCAACTCATGCCCGTTTTTCTGCTACTATGATTGAAAGATACGAGGAACACCGTAAAGATTTGCAACGTTTCAAATCTTTTGTTAAACAAAATCTATCTGAACAAGATTACTTAGATATTTTTGGCAGAAAAACACCAAATGGATTTGATGTAGATAAAGAAACAAAGGGATATGTTGGATATATATCTAACAAAATGGTATTAACTAATTCGCAGAAACAAAGAACGATACAACAAAATTTTTATGATTATATTAATGGGAAAATAACTGGTATCGAAGGAGCAGAATATTTTCTTAATAAAATATCAGATGGAACATTTTTAAGAAAACTCCGTACATCTGATAATGGAGCTATCCCTAATCAAATTCATGCTTATGAGCTAGAAAAGATTATAGAAAGACAAGGAAGAGATTATCCTTTTCTACTAGAAAACAAGGATAAATTACTATCTATCCTGACATTTAAAATCCCTTATTATGTTGGTCCTCTGGCAAAAGGAAACAATAGTAGATTTGCTTGGATTAAACGAACGACTAGCCAAGATTTTTTAGATGATAATGATGAAGATACTAGAAATGGTAAAATACGTCCTTGGAACTATCATAAATTGATAAATATGGATGAAACCAGAGATGCCTTCATTACCAATTTAATAGGAAATGATATTATTCTTTTAAATGAAAAAGTTTTGCCAAAACGTAGTTTGATCTATGAAGAAGTCATGCTCCAAAATGAATTAACTCGAGTCAAATATAAAGATAAAAATGGGAAGACTCACTTTTTTGATTCAGAACACCGACAAAATATAATCAACGGTTTATTTAAAATTAATAGTAAACGTGTAAATGCTGAAAGGCTTATTAAATACCTGTCAGATAATCACAAAAATTTAAATGCTATTGAAATTGTTTCTGGAGTTGAAAAAGGAAAATCTTTTAATTCTACATTAAAAACATATAATGATTTCAAAACTATTTTTTCAGAAGAGTTTCTAGATTCTGAAATCTATCAGAAAGAGTTAGAGGAGATTATCAAAGTTATTACTGTTTTTGATGATAAGAAATCTATTAAAAACTACCTTACAAAATATTTTGGACATCTTGAATTTTTAGATGAAGAGAAAATTAATCAACTCTCAAAATTGCGCTATACAGGTTGGGGACGTTATTCTGCTAAGTTATTATTAGATATTCGTGATGAGGATACGGGTTTTAATCTATTGCAATTCCTTCGAAACGATGAAGAAAATCGTAATTTAACTAACCTCATATCTGATAGCACCTTATCTTTTGATCCTAAGATCAAAGCCATTCAATCTAAATCAACTGTTGAAGATGATGTATTTGATGAAATTAAAAAATTGGCCGGTAGTCCATCTATCAAACGAGGAATTTTAAATAGTATTAAAATTGTTGATGAGCTGGTTCAGATTATAGGATATCCACCTCAAAATATCGTCATTGAAATGGCTCGTGAAAATATGACCACTGAAGAGGGGCAAAAAAAATCAAAAACTCGTAAAACTAAATTAGAATCTGCACTAAAAAATATTGAAAATAGTATATTAGAAAATGGCAAAGTTCCTCATTCAGATGAAGAATTACAATCTGAAAAATTATATTTATATTATCTTCAAAATGGGAAGGATATGTACTCCTTGGATAAAAAAGGAAGTCCTGCTCCCTTATACAGAGATCAGCTCGATCAATACGAAGTCGACCATATTATCCCCTATAGCTTTTTACCAATTGATTCGATTGATAATAAAGTATTAACACATAGGAAAAATAATCAAAGAAAGTTGGATAATATACCGGACAAAGAGACAGTTGCTAATATGAAACCTTTCTGGGAGAAATTATATAATGCCAAACTAATTTCTCAAACGAAATATCAAAGATTAACTACTAGCGAACGAACTCCTGATGGTGTTCTGACCGAGAGCATGAAAGCCGGCTTTATTGAACGTCAATTAGTTGAAACACGACAAATTATAAAGCATGTTGCGCGCATACTAGACAATCGTTTTTCAGACACCAAAATCATTACTTTAAAATCTCAACTAGTTACCAATTTTAGAAAAACTTTCCATATTGCCAAAATACGTGAATTGAATGATTATCATCATGCTCACGATGCTTATCTAGCTGTTGTTGTAGGACAAACTCTTCTTAAAGCCTATCCCAAATTAGCTCCCGAATTGATATACGGTCTCCATGCTCACTTTAATCGGCATGAGGAAAACAAAGCAACGATAAGAAAACATCTCTATTCTAACATCATGAGATTCTTTAATAATCCAGATTCCAAAGTTAGTAAAGACATTTGGGATTGTGGTAGGGACTTGCCCGTCATAAAAGATGTCATCTACAATTCTCAAATCAACTTTGTCAAACGAACAATGATTAAAAAAGGAGCCTTTTATAATCAAAATCCTGTTGGAAAATTTAATAAACAGATTGCTGCTAAAAATCGCTATCCACTAAAAACAAAAGCTACTTATTTAGATACCTCCATATATGGAGGTTATGGGCCAATGAATTCTGCCTTGTCTATTCTCATAATCGCAGAACGGTTTAATGAAAAGAGAGGTAAAATAGAAACTGTAAGAGAATTCCATGATATTTTTATAATTGATTATGAAAAATTTAATAGTAATCCACTTCAATTCTTAAATGATGTTTCGGAAGGTGGTTTTCTTAAAAAGAATGATCTAAACAGTGTTCTAGCCTTCTATAGAATTCCAAAATATTCACTAATGCAGAGAACAGATGGCACAAGGATACTATTTGAAAGCAAGTCAAATCTTCATAAAGTCACCCAATTTAAATTAACAAAAACTCAAAATGAACTGTTTTTCCATATGAAACGACTTTTGACTAAATCGAATTTGATGGATTTGAAATCTGAAAGTGCAATAAAGGAAAGCCAAAATTTTATACAGACTCATAAGAAAGAGTTTGATAATATTGCGGACCGTTTATCAAATTATTCACAAAAGATGTTAGGTGAAACTAAATCATTGCAAACTCTCATTAATGGATATAATGAAAGACCAATCAAACAAATTGATAATAACGAAGAAACAATTCGTTATTATTATGATAATTTTATAAAAATGTTTAGTTTTGTAAAGAGTGGTGCTCCAAAAGATATCATTAATTTCTTTAATGATAAATACACAGTACCAAGAATGCGTCCAAAGCCGGATAAAAAAATGCTTGATGCTACTATTGTCCACCAATCCATCACTGGTCTTTACGAGACTCGGATTGACTTAAGCAAACTGGGAGAAGACTGATGGGATGGAGAACCGTTGTTGTCAATACGCACTCTAAGCTTTCCTATAAGAACAATCACTTGATTTTTAAAGATGCCTCTCGGACAGAGTTGATTCACCTGTCCGAGGTGGACATCCTTCTTTTGGAGACGACGGATATCGTTCTCTCCACTATGCTGATAAAACGCTTGGTGGATGAAAATATTCTGGTGATCTTTTGTGATGATAAACGTTTACCAACGGCATACTTAATGCCCTACTACGGTCGACACGATTCCAGTCTGCAACTCTCTCGGCAAATCATTTGGAGCGAGGAGGCTAAAGCACAAGTTTGGACCACCATTATTGCACAAAAAATTCTCAATCAGGCTTTTTATCTAGGGAGTTGTGGTTTTCTGGAAAAGAGTCAGTCCGTCATCAATCTCTATCATGGGTTGGATTTGTTTGATCCTAGTAACCGCGAAGGGCACGCAGCTCGGATTTATTTTAACACCTTATTTGGAAATGATTTTAGCCGTGAACAAGACAATGATGTCAATGCTGCCTTAGACTACGGTTACACCTTAATTTTGAGTATGTTTGCGCGTGAGATTGTGTTGTCTGGCTGTATGACCCAGTTTGGCTTGAAACATGCTAATCAGTTTAATCAATTCAACCTCGCTAGCGATATTATGGAGCCTTTCCGTCCGATTATTGACAGAATCGTCTATGAAAATCGAAACAGTTCTTTTGTCAAAATCAAACGAGAACTGTTCACTATTTTCTCAGATACCTTCCACTACAATGGCAAAGATATGTACCTGTCCAATATCGTCAGCGATTATACTAAGAAAGTCATCCAAGCCCTCAATCAACCAGAGAAAGGAGTTCCTGAGTTTAGGATATGAGTTATCGATATATGCGTATGATTTTAATGTTTGATATGCCCGTTGATACCGTAGAGGAACGCAAGGCCTATCGGAAATTTCGTAAGTTCCTCATAGATGAGGGATTTATCATGCACCAATTCTCCATCTATAGCAAGCTCTTACTCAACAACTCTGCTAATAATGCAATGATTGAACGCCTTAAGACTCATAATCCTAAAAAAGGGAGCATTACTCTCTTAACCGTTACAGAAAAGCAGTTTTCTCGCATGATTTACTTAAATGGTGAGCGAAATACCAGCGTAGCAAACTCCGACGCACGTTTAGTTTTTCTAGGAGAGGAGCCTGGAGATGAAGATTAATTTCCCATTATTGGATGAACCATTGGCTATTGAAAATGCAACCTTTTTAGTCCTGGAAGACCAGTTTACCTTTTCGACTATCGTCAAGCAGTTCTACCAGTACACTGATGATGGAGAGTTAAAGTTGTTTGATAGAAATCTAAAAGCTCTGAAAGAGTCCGAGTTACTAGTGATAACGGATGTCTTAGGATACAATCTCAACTCACCCGCCATGCTCAAGCTGATACATGCAGATCTTGAAAATCAACTCAATGACAAACCAGAAGTCAAGTCCATGATTGAAAAGCTGGTAGCTACGATTACAGAATTGCTGGCATTTGAGTGCTTGGAAAACGAATTAGACCTAGAGTACGACGAAATCACCATTCTAGAGTTGATTGATGCGCTAGGGGTCAAAGTTGAAACTCTGAGTGATACACCTTTCGAAAAGATGCTAGAAATTGTCCAAGTTTTTAAATATCTTTCCAAAAAGAAACTCCTTGTCTTCATCAATGCGATCGCCTATCTATCAAAGGATGAGTTGGTAAATCTGATAGAGTATATCCAACTCAATCAACTAAGGGTTTTATTTGTCGAACCTCGAAAAGTCTATGATTTTCCTCAATATGTGCTGGATCAAGACTATTTCTTGAACCCTGAAAATATGGTATAATAAGGGTAACTATTGGAGCCTGACGAGCTGAAGTCTGGCTGGGACGAATGGCGCGATTACGAAATTTCGTGAGAAAAATTTTTCTACGAGGTTTTAGAGCTGTGTTGTTTCGAATGGTTCCAAAACATTTCTGCTTTTGAGTTTGACTTCCTTAAAGTTTTAGAGCTGTGTTGTTTCGAATGGTTCCAAAACTAAAATTAAATAAATAATTAATAGTGTTACGTTTTAGAGCTGTGTTGTTTCGAATGGTTCCAAAACGCACCGCAGAATATCAACAACATCGATATCGTTTTAGAGCTGTGTTGTTTCGAATGGTTCCAATCTACAAAAAAAGCTACTCATTTTTGAGTAGCTTTTAACTATCCCCCCTACACATAGGTCATTCCCTTATAGCAAAGGAAAATGGCTAGTGCGATAAAAAGTACAATTGCTCCGATTCGCTGGCTAGTACTGTACATCCTTCTCTCCCATTTGACTGGGAAGATGACTGCTAGAAAGGCACCGCCTACTGCGCCGCCAATATGCCCTGCTAGGCTGATTCCTGGAATCAGAATACTTCCAATGATATTTATCACGAAAAGTGTCAGATAGGATTGCCCCAACTGCTGGATATAGGGGCTGCGAGTTGCGTAGCGCAAAACGATAATCGCAGCAAATAGTCCGTAAAGAGAAGTGGAGGCCCCTGCTGCTAGGACTTTCGGTGTGAAAGCAAACACAAAGAGATTGCCCATCATTCCTGATAAGAGATAGAGAAAGAAGAACTGCTTAGAGCCGAAAATCTCCTCCACCTGTCGTCCAAGAAAGTAGAGAGAAAGCATATTGACAATAAAATGCTCCCAACCTATGTGCACAAATATAGCCGAAAAAAGGCGCCACATCTGCTCAGGGAACAGGCGAATGATCGGTCCATACATAGCACCAAACTGAAACAGAGTTTTTACCCGATCAAAGTTGATGCCCGTAGTAATCAACATCAAGAGAAATACCAAAGCTGTCATTAGGAGAAAAAGACTAGTAACAGAGTAACGTTTATCAAAGATTTCCTTCATAGATTAGCACCTCCTGAACGGGAATATCATGGTCTTCCAAGTTGAAATTCTGGATTTGACAAGGATAGATTGTACTCATGGTCTGACCAGCAAAATGTTCTAGATAGCGGTCGTAGTATCCTCCACCATATCCAATCCGATAGCCCTCTGTTGTAAAAGCCAAGCCCGGAACATGAATTAAATCAATCTGAGACGGTTCCACCACTTCCAAGTCTCCTTGCGGTTCCAGTAAACCAAAGGAAGTTTTTGCCAACTGCTGCGGATGATAGACCACAAACTCCATGCGCCCCTTGGGATAGGTTTTGGGTATCAAAACCTTCTTGCCGTCCTTCAGCGCCTGCTCAATCAGTTCTTGCGTTTGAAATTCATGAGGGAAGGAGAGATAGGTTGCGATGGTCTTGGCTTCTTGGTAAAAAGGGTGTTGTAAGAAACCCTCAGTTAAAACTCGATCCATAGCCTGTTTTTGCTCCTGAGATAAAGTCTTCATTTCTTGCAAAATTTTCTTGCGTAGTTCAGCTTTCATAGTCAATTCCTCTACTCTGCTGCCTTCTTTTTCAAGAAACTAGAGACCGCATCTACCCCAATGGCTAAGGCTTCTTCCTTAGGACTCATCTGAGGGTGATGAAGGGCGTAGGGACTATCGATACCTAGCCAGAACATAACTCCATCTACCTTCGAAAGGAGATAACCAAAGTCCTCACCAGTCATAGCAGGCTCGATATCAATCAACTCGATTCCGTCTTTCTCTTCAAAAAAGTCCATCAGTTCACGCGCCAAGGCTGGATTGTTCTCAACAGGTAGGTAGCCTCCTTGCTTGAGTTCTACTTCGACTTCCATATCAAAGGCTGCTGCAACCCCTTCTGCGACTGTCTTGACTCTTTTTTGTACCAAGAGGCTCATGTCCTGAGTCAAGGCGCGAATGGTTCCGTGTAAAAATGCTGTGTCTGTAATGACATTGTTGGTTGTTCCAGCTTGAAAAACGCCAAAGGTCACCACCGCTCCATCGATGGGATTAACATTGCGGCTGACAACTGACTGTACTTGGGTTACAAAGTAACTAGCAGCCACCAAGGCGTCATTGGCTTCATGCGGAAAAGCTGCGTGTCCTCCTTTTCCTTTGAAACGAACCTTCACCTCACAAGTCCCTGCAAAGAGTGTATGAGTGTTGGTCGCAATCTGTCCGACCTTCAGATCCGGACGAACATGGAGACCATAAAATTGGTCTGGCAACCAATTTCCAAAAGCACCATCCTCATACATGAGCATCCCACCAGCTTCATTTTCTTCAGCAGGCTGAAATAGGAAGAGCAAATTATTCTTGGGTTGTTCCTCCAGGGCGCGCTCGAGACAGCCTAAGGCAATGGTCATATGAAAATCATGGCCACAAGCATGCATGCGACCTTGGTGTTGAGAAGCGAAAGGCAGTCCTGTTTGTTCGACGATAGGCAGACCATCAATATCTGTTCGCCAACCAATAGTTCGCTCCGGCTGACTTCCCTGCAGGTAGACCAAAATCCCTGTTCGCCAAGTACGAACTTGAACAAAGTTCTTGCCCGTAGTCAATTTTTCAATCACATCCAGCAAATAAGCCTGAGTCTTAAACTCCTCCAAGCCAATCTCTGGAATCTGGTGTAAATCTCGTCTAGTCTGAATCAAATCTAACATCTATCGATCCTCCTTTTGATAGAAGAAAGAGGCTGGAAAAAGGGTTCCGCCTCTTTTTTACTTTTATAATTACAAGGTACGAAGCGCATCCTCAAGCGCTGTTTTTTGTTGGGTTTGTTCATCAATTTCTTTGATGATACGAGCCGGAACACCTGCCACTACCACGTTTTCTGGAACATCTTGGGTAACGATAGCTCCTGCAGCAACAACTGAACCACTGCCGATTTGAACTCCTTCGATCACCACTGCATTAGCACCGATAAGAACATTATCTCCGACACGGACTGGATCTGCGCTAGCTGGCTCAATCACACCCGCCAAAACTGCACCTGCACCAACGTGGCTGTTTTTTCCAACGATAGCACGGCCTCCAAGGATGGCACCCATGTCAATCATGGTTCCAGCACCAATTTCAGCACCGATATTGATAACAGCTCCCATCATGATAACAGCATTGTCACCAATTTCAACCTGGTCACGGATAATAGCACCTGGCTCGATACGAGCGTTGATTGCACGTTTATCTAGCAAAGGAACTGCAGAATTACGAGCATCTTGCTCGACAACGTAATCTTGATTTTCTACCAAACCTTCAAGAAGCGGAGCGACATCCTTCCAGTCTCCGAATAAAACATTTCCTAGTTTGACAACAGAGCTAGGCACAGCAGATGCGAGTTGCCCCTCAAAGGTTACTTTGACACTGGTTTTCTTTTCAGCATTGGCGATAAATTGGATAATTTCTTGAGCGTTCATTTTTGTAGCAGTCATAGGCGCCTCCTGGTTCGTTATAATGATACCTATTCTACCAAAAAAGGCTTCAAATTTGAAGCCTCAACTATCAAATAAGCATCTTTACTGGGCTTGTTTTGCTTCTTCTACAGATAAGAAAATCATCGGAACGATAATCAACACCATAGCCAAGGCCAAAAAACCATCCATGACCAATCCCAGAAAAAGAACACTTAATAAAGCTGAAGAAAGAGGTTCGCTAGCACTCACCACCGATACAACCAGCGGGGAAACGAGTGACACAGCCTTCATAGATAGGAAGAAGGCAAAAGCAGTACCAAACACGGCAATCGTCAGACAAATCAGCACACTTACCAGATCCACTTGAAAACTTATCCGATAAATAGGGTAAAGGAAATTACTAAAGAGCCCTGCCAGAATCATCCCCCAACCAACAGTCGGAACAAATCCGTAGCGCCGTGCAAAACGCTGGGGCAGGATAACATTAAACATGACCCCTACTGCACTAAGCAAACCTGTCACTAGAGCCAAAGGTGTCATGGACAACTGGGACAAATCCCCTTTCGTAGCCATCAAAAAAACACCTAGCATGGCAATCAAAACGTAGAAAACAGCTGTAATCGAAGCCTTCTTCTGGTACACGAGGCGATTGTAAAACAGGATAAAAACTGGGCTGATAAATTGCAAAATGGTCGCTGTCGTCGCATTGGAATACTCAACGCAGAGATAAAAGAAAAACTGCACAGAAAAAATACCTAGAATAGCATAGGCTAAAAAAGGTAGATAATTTTTCTTATCACGCCAGATGTCCAACAAGCGGCTACGCAACTGAAAAGCAGATAGACCTAAAACCAAACTCCCCGCCACTAGTAAACGCATAGAAGTAATCCATCCAGAAGACACTGGATAATGAGTGAAAAAATACTCTCCTAAAATCCCACAAATCCCCCAGATTAGGCCTGAGAGTAGCGAGTATACTGTCCCCTTAACAATCTTTTTCTGATAATGATTCATATTATTATTGTAACACGAAACCAACAAAGAAAAAAGTAGCAACAAGGAGAAATTACTAACCTTGCTACTACTCTTTCTTAACGATTAAATAGACGTGAACGTCCTGAAGAACCACTTTGAGTATTTCCACTCGAACTTGAACTTCCAGAGCTACTGCTTGAACTTGAGCTTGGAGGAGTCACTGCTGGAACGCTTCCTAGAATATTCTTCCATGCGTTCAGATAATCTGCATCGCTTCCTCCAATGGCAAAGCGATAGGTGGTCACTGGTGCACCTTCTTTAGTCGCCCAGTAGCTCGTTACTGTTGATCCAGAAACTTCTATTTCTTTCCCATTGATGGAAACCTTGCCTGGTTTTTGTCCTGTAGATCGGAGAACTTGTGACTTGGTCACACTTGGATCCAGATTAAAGCGCTCATTCCCCCATATTCCAGGTTCAGCTTGTTGGATAGCATTGACCAAGTGGGCCATATAGTTGGCATTACGGTAGTGGCCTGCTCCTTTAGCTAGTGGTCGGTTGTCGTCGTGACCTAACCAGCCACCCAAAGTCAAGCGAGGTGTAGAAAGCATGAGCCACATATTTTCATCTTCATTGGTCGTACCAGTTTTTCCAATCCAGTCAGCACGAGCTAGGGATGGATTGATAGTCGTCAAGTCCGTCTGGAAACTTGAAGTAATCCGAGATGAAATGACATCCCGAAGGAGACTTTGCATGATGGTTGCTGTCGCTTTTGAATAAACTTGGACAGGCTCATCCTTGTGCTCGTACACCAATCGGCCATCCGTTGACTCGATCTTCGCGATCATATGTTTCTTATGGTAAACTCCATTGTTGGCCAGAGTTTGATACCCGTTGGTATGCTGGGCAACTGTAACGTCAATCCCCCCACCCATCGGTAAACTTTCAATCCCATATTCTGGGATTTCGTAACCCATTTTTTCCATATAGCCTTTGACATCAACACCCTTCTCTCGAAGCGTACGATACGTCCAGTAGGCTGGGATATTCCATGAGTAGTTAAGGGCTTCTCCCAATGTCATCATGCCCGTACCAGGACTATTGACATACATGATGGGGTTCCCGTTTGAGAAGTTGGTAGGATAGTTTGATAAGATACTTGCACTTCCCATCAAACCTTGGTCAATAGCGATACCATAGGCCAATATAGGTTTTGTGGTTGAAGCTGGAGAACGCTTGGTATCGATAGCGTGATTGTTCTGATTTTCTTGATAATTACGACCACCAACAAATCCAAGGATCGCTCCCGTTTGATTGTCCATGAGGACATTCCCCACCTCAGGCTTGCCTGTCGAATCATCTAGCAGATAGCCGTAGGTCGCAACCGCATTTTGCATCGCAGCATGAACGTTTTTATTGATAGTTGTCGTAATTTTATATCCACCATTTTCAATTTCCTTAGTGGCTAAATCACGATAGGATTTCTGAATGGACTCATTCTTTAATTCTTGCGCAGAGACATTATCTCGTTGGACAAGGTAGTCGTACATGCGGTCAGTAGCTTCTGCCAAGGTTGCATAGTAGAGATAGTCACGCGAAGTACCACTAACACTACCTGATGGTAGGAAGTCTTTCTTAAAGTCATAATCTTTGTACTTATCGTAGTCTTCCTGACTTAGAGCTCCTGTCCGGTACATGTTGTAGAGGACATCCTTGGCACGCTTAATTCCCAAAGCCATGTCCTCATCACTCTTCATACTACCATCAGATTCATAAGGAGAATAACTGATTGGACTCTGTGGCAATCCTGCGATAAAGGCAGCTTGAGGGACCGTTAAATCCGAAGCATTGACACCAAAGATTCCTTCTGCAGCCTGCTGGGCACCTGCAATATTTTGGCCTTTATGATTGCGACCAAAAGGAGCTATGTTAAGGTAGGTTGTCAAAATCTCATCCTTACCCATGGCCCTTTCTAAAGCAAGAGCATCAATAATCTCTTTAGCCTTACGAGCTAGAGTTGGAGCATCCCCCACTACTTGTTGCTTGATGACCTGCTGGGTCAAGGTCGAACCACCACTAGACGAGCCTAGACCGACAAAGGTTCCCAAGGTCGCACGAATAACGGCCTTAGGCACAACTCCCTTGTGCTCATTGAAATGCTCGTCCTCTGTCGCAACAATGGCTTTCTTAAGGTTATCTGAGATAGCATCTGAAGCGACTGAAGTGCGCAACAAATCACCCTCGATCGAGGCAATGGTACTGCCGTCAGAATAAGTGATTTCTGAGATAGAGGCAATATCCTTCACTTGCTTGACCAACTCTTCTGCTTGAGGCACCTGAGCCTTGTCAAATAGAGCGACTCCATAACCCATAGCTACACCAGCGCCAAACAGTCCACCGATAAAACCTAAGATAAAGAGAGTGTTAAAGACTATTTTAAACCCACTCAAAACCTTAGCAAAATTAGATCCTGCCCTTCCAACTTTGTCAGAAGAGGTCCCCTTTTTACCGGTTTTCTTATTAGCCAGTTTTTCTGCTAGTCTTTTCTTCCATTTTGCAATTCGTTGCATTAGCTGCTGGAAAAAATGCAGCATTTTTGTTTTTAATTCATTAATTCTTTCTTTCATGAATGTCCTCGCTTTCTCTATTATACCATAAAAGGGAAACTTTCAATAAAATAGCCACTTTCTTCCCTATTCCACTAGGCTATTGTCCGAGTTTGTGATACAATAGGTAGAAACAATATTTTATAAAGGAGAAAAGACACATGCACATTTTTGATGAGCTAAAAGAGCGTGGTTTGATTTTTCAAACGACTGATGAAGAAGCTTTGCGTAAAGCCCTAGAAGAAGGTCAAGTTTCTTATTATACTGGCTACGATCCAACTGCTGATAGCCTTCACCTCGGCCACCTTGTCGCAATCTTGACCAGTCGTCGCTTGCAGTTAGCAGGTCATAAACCATATGCGCTCGTTGGCGGTGCTACAGGTCTCATCGGAGATCCGTCCTTCAAAGATGCTGAGCGTAGTCTCCAAACAAAAGACACAGTAGAGGGCTGGGTCAAGTCTATCCAAGGGCAACTTTCTCGTTTTCTTGACTTTGAAAATGGTGAAAATAAGGCTGTCATGGTCAACAACTACGACTGGTTTGGCAGTATCAGCTTCATTGACTTCCTCCGTGACGTCGGAAAATACTTCACTGTCAACTACATGATGAGTAAGGAATCTGTGAAGAAACGGATCGAGACAGGGATTTCTTACACTGAGTTTGCCTACCAAATCATGCAAGGGTACGACTTCTATGTCCTTAACCAAGACTACAATGTTACTCTGCAAATCGGTGGTTCTGACCAGTGGGGAAATATGACAGCTGGTACCGAATTGCTTCGTCGTAAGGCTGACAAGACTGGTCACGTGATCACTGTTCCACTCATCACAGACGCAACTGGTAAGAAATTTGGTAAGTCAGAAGGAAACGCAGTTTGGCTTAACCCTGAAAAGACTTCTCCATACGAAATGTACCAATTCTGGATGAACGTGATGGATGCTGACGCTGTTCGCTTCTTGAAAATCTTTACCTTCTTGTCACTCGATGAGATTGAAGACATCCGCAAAGAGTTTGAAGCGGCTCCACACGAACGCTTGGCACAAAAGGTCCTCGCTCGTGAAGTCGTGACTCTTGTTCACGGAGAAGAAGCTTACAAAGAAGCCCTTAACATCACCGAGCAACTCTTTGCTGGAAACATCAAAAACCTTTCTGTCAAAGAACTCAAACAAGGACTTCGTGGAGTGCCAAACTACCAAGTAAAAGCAGACGAAAACCACAATATCGTGGAACTCCTCGTGTCATCTGGTGTGGTGAATTCAAAACGCCAAGCCCGTGAAGACGTCCAAAACGGAGCTATCTACGTCAACGGCGACCGTATCCAAGACCTTGACTATGTCTTGAGTGACGCAGATAAGTTAGAAAACGAACTCACTGTTATCCGCCGCGGGAAGAAGAAATACTTTGTGTTGACTTACTAAATTGTTAAACATTTACCTATAAACAAAGGAGTTACCCTCGAGAAAGGTAACTCCTTTTTGCTGTGAATAGTCCCCACCTATCCCTTAATAGACAGGCTACGCAGGACTATGCGTAAGGTTGTTAGATTATGTAGGATAGAGAGGTTTGAAGGACTGAGCCAATTAAACAAGCCAAAGCCAATCAAACTACTATTTACGACAACGGTATCTTGAATATTCTTCTTGATGAGTGTTTGCAAAGATGATGATAGCCAATCCAACTCTTGGAAGAAATCCAAACGATTATCTAACAATAAGATATCGCTCATCTGCTTAGAAATATCTGCACTCTCATTCATCACCACACCGATATCTGATAGGGTTAGAGCCGCTGAGTCATTCAATCCATCTCCAACCATCAAAATCGTGTGACCTGCTTTCTGCAGTTCCTCTACTAACTCAAATTTCCCATCAGGTTTCAAGTCTGTATAGACCTGATCAAAGGGCAAATCTTTGACTAATTCCTCTGTCCTAACCAAGGTGTCCCCTGTTGCCAGAATCAATTTTTTCCCTTGTGCCTTAAGTTTCTCCAAGGCTGCTTTTGCTTCTTTTCTCAAAGGAGTATGAATGCAGAACATTCCAATCAATTCATTCTGATAAGCCAAGAATAAGAGATTGTAGTGACTCTTGTACTCTTCAATTAAAGCATTTTGTTCTGAACTGATATGAATCTGCTCATCCTGCATCAAGACATAATTCCCAATAAGAACTGGTTGGCCATCTATATGAGATTTGATCCCCTTGCTTGCAATATATTGGAGTTTCCCATGCATTTCCTCATGTTCAATTCCCTCTATCTCAGCTTGCTTGACGATGGCATTAGCAATAGGATGATAAATGTGTTCCTCAAGACAGGCACTGATTCTGAGAATATCTTCCTCACTATAGTCCCCAAAAGGTAACACCTTTTCAACTATAGGATAACTAGTTGTGATTGTTCCCGTCTTATCAAACAAGAAAGTATCAACTTCCAGATATTTCTCCAGAACATCCCCATCCTTAATCACCATTTCACGGTTCAACCCCTCCTTGATAGCTGTCAAATAAGCTACAGGAGTAGAGATTTTCAAAGCGCAGGAGAAATCGACTAATAGGAAAGAAATAGCCTTAGAAAAAGAACCTGTTAATAGGTAAGTTAGCCCAGCCCCCAAGAAATTATATTTGACGACCTTATCCGCCATCTTGATGAAATAGCGTTGTTTCGTTTTCTTGTTTTCTTCAGATTTCTTCATTAACTCAATCAGTTGTAAAATCCGGCTGTTCATCTGATTATCGGTTACACGAATGCGTAACTCTCCAGTTTCTAATACTGTATTTGCACAAACCAAATCAGACTCTCTTTTTTCAACTGGAAAACTCTCTCCCGTCAAGGAACTTTCGTTGACCATACCTAAACCTGAAACTACTTGTCCATCAAACAGAATTTCATTTCCTTGAGATAGGACCAAGACATCTCCTATTTGAACATCGGAACTCTTGATACTAACAACCGTATCGCCCTGTACTAAGAATACGTCGCTCTCTTTTGCAAGAAGGCTTTGTTCTAAATCTGTTGCAGTTTTTTTCAAAGACCACTGATCTAAATGATTCCCCAAATCAAGCATAAACATGATATTGCTAGCTGTCTTGGATTGGTTCATAAACAAGGACAATAAAATCGCCGAACAGTCCAAGACTTCCATCGTTAGTTCCTTACGCGCTAGTGTTTGATAGGCTTCTCTAATATAACCCAAAGCCTGATAACAAGTCCATATATAGCGAATAGGATACGGCACAAAACTACGAAAAAGTACACGCTTAATCGCTGCACCTGAAACAATAGAATAAGCACTCTCTTCTCTACGAATGGGAAGAGTCATCAACTCAGAAACTTTCCCTTTATCAATTCTTTTTAAAAAGGCTTCTGCATTATCTAATACAGAAAAGCCTTCTTTTATGCGTAGAGTAAAGTGCTGTTGATCCATGTAAAACTGGATAGACTCAATCCCCTTTTCATCTCTCGCCAAGGAACGAAGATAGTCTTGAATATCCAAGGTGAGTGAAAAAGAAGATGATAGTCGGATATGTTGGTATCCTCTATGTAGCACTTTAAAAGACATATTATTCTCCTATAAGGCTATCTAATTGCTCTTCTTTTTTCTCTTGCTCGTACAAATATTTGGCATCTTGCAAGACATCGTCTCCATGTTGTTTCACAACAGAAACAGATGCATCTAGCCCGTCTTTCAACTTGTAAGCCTTAGCCAAAGCTTTAGAATAACCTTTTTTAGCTTCCTTACTTGCCAAGATTTTCAAACCAAGGGTACCAAATGCGACACCACCCAAAAAGAGTGATGATTTTTTCGCAACTTTTGCAACGGTTAATACTTCTTTTAACATACTTATTTCCTCCTTATCATTATTATATAGAAATTTAGATATAAAAGCAATTTTATTCTATAAATTGGAGAATTAGTTTTATTTCTACTGAATCTCCCATCTACTTATTTCTAAAGTTGCTTTCATTTGCCTCTTTTGATACACTTAAACTATGAATACAAACCTCAAACCCAAACTTCAGCGTTTTGCTTCTGCGACTGCCTTTTCCTGCCCTATCTGCCAAGAAAATCTGGCCTTGGTAGAGTCTAGCCTCAAGTGTAGCAACCGCCATTCTTTTGATCTGGCAAAATTCGGCTATGTCAACTTGGCTCCGCAAATCAAGCAATCTGCCAACTACGACAAGGAAAACTTCCAAAACCGCCAGCAAATTCTTGAAGCTGGTTTTTATCAGGCTATTTTAGAAGGTATCTCGGACTTACTAACAACTAATCCATCCGCAAAAACAGTCTTGGATATCGGTTGTGGCGAAGGTTTCTACTCTCGTAAACTCCAAGAAAGTCACTCTGACAAAACCTTTTACGCCTTTGATATTTCAAAAGATTCCGTTCAAATCGCTGCCAAGAGCGAACCAAACTGGGCGGTCAACTGGTTTGTCGGCGACCTGGCTCGTCTTCCTATAAAAGACGCCAGCATGGATATCCTGCTTGATATCTTCTCGCCTGCCAACTATGGGGAATTCCGTCGCGTTTTATCCAAAGACGGTATTTTGATCAAGGTCATCCCAACTGAAAATCACCTCAAAGAAATCCGTCAAATGGTGCAGGACCAGCTGACAAAGAAGGATTATTCCAACCAAGATATCAAAGAACATTTCCAGGAACATTTCAGCATCCAATCTAGTCAGATTGCTTCCTTAACAAAACCTATCTCGGCTGAGCAACGCCAAGCCCTGCTTGCCATGACGCCCTTACTCTTTCACGTTGACCATACCAAGATTGACTGGAGCCAACTGACAGAGATTACCATTGAAGCAGAGATTCTAGTTGGGAAAGTACGGTAAACAAATCTTTCAGATAAGACAAAAACCCGCACCTCTTCTTGAGGTGTGGGTTTAAATCGCGATTTTTCAACTGTCTATCCGAAAAGTGGAAAAAATTTTAACCTCTCCATTTATTTTCGATTCGAAATGACAAATTTATCAATGAATAATAAGTGAAATGAGGCAAGTGTAATCCCCAAATAGCACCCATGATAAGAGATTTCTTGATGGGTAAGTGGAAAAAGAGTACGATTCCCCATCGAGAGTGATGACAAAACCACAAATAGTATCCAAAATAAATCAGTCCATTTATATTTTGAAAAATATTTTTTCCACATAAAAACACCTTCTTTCTTCACCACAATGCTATTATAATACAAATTATAAGCGGATACAAGAAATACGAGGCCATCAACTACGAAGAATCATGAGACTGAAATACAGTAAAAAGCAGTATTTCTAAAACTTCAACGTATCTATGATTTATCTCTTTTTAGACCTGATTGGCTAAAATCCACATCATTCAAAAAAGCGAATTTCAATTGAAATTCGCTTTTTTTACAAAGTGATTAGTATAAATTTTGTATCTTAGTTCAAGTGCCAGATATCTTCGTTGTACTGAGCGATTGTACGGTCAGATGAGAAGAATCCTGCTTTGGCAATGTTAACGATGACTTTATCCAACCATGCATCACGGTCTTCGTAGTCAGCAAGCATTTGCTCTTTGACTTTGATGTAGTCTTCCAAGTCTAGGAGAGTCATGAACCAGTCTTTGTTGATCAATTCGTTGTAAAGACGTTCCAAGCGTTCTTTCTTACCTACTGCAAGAACAGCATCGCTCACGATGAAGTCAACCAATGGTTTGATAGCTTCACGAGCATAGTATTCGCTTGACTTGTAAGCTGCTTTTGCGTAAAGGTCGATAACAGTTTCTGAATCTTCACCGAAGATGTAGATGTTTTCGTCGCCAACCAATTCAGCGATTTCCACGTTAGCTCCGTCCATAGTACCAAGAGTCAAAGCTCCGTTCAACATGAATTTCATGTTACCAGTACCTGAAGCTTCTTTAGAAGCAAGTGAGATTTGTTCTGAGATGTCACATGCTGGGATCAAGAAGCTTGCTGCAGTAACGTTGTAGTTTTCAACCATTACGACTTGCAAGTGTGGAGCTACTGCTGGGTCGTTAGCAATCACTTCTGACAAGCAGAGGATCAAGTGAATGATGTCTTGAGCGATTGTGTAGGCAGGAGCTGCTTTACCACCAAAGAAGACTGTGATTGGACGAGCAGGGATGTTACCAGCCTTGATATCAAGGTATTTGTGGATCACATACAAAGCGTTCATTTGTTGGCGTTTGTACTCGTGAAGACGTTTGATCTGGATATCAAAGATAGAGTTTGTATTGATTTCCACACCTTGGTGCTCTTTCAAGTGACGAGCCAATTTACGTTTGTTGTGAGCTTTGATGCTTTCCAATTTTTCTTTGACAGCAGCCTTGTCTTCGTATGACAAGAGTTTTTCAAGTTCATCTGCTTCATGGTGCCAACCATGTCCAAGAATCTCATCCAAGTAGTGAGACAAGCTTGGGTTAGCATGCATGAGCCAACGACGGAATGTGATACCGTTTGTTTTGTTGTTGAATTTTTCTGGGTAGATGTCGTAGAAAGCTTTCAACTCTGAGTTCTTCAAGATTTCAGTGTGAAGAGCTGCAACCCCGTTTACGCTGTATCCGTAGTGGATATCCATGTGAGCCATGTGTACACGATCATTCTCATCGATGATTTGAACAGCTGGGTCTTTGTATTCTGCCTTCACACGACGGTCCAATTCTTCGATGATTGGTACCAAGTGAGGAACCACTTCTTCCAAGAATTCAAGAGGCCATTTTTCAAGGGCTTCAGCAAGGATTGTGTGGTTAGTGTAGGCAGTCATGCTTCGTACGATTGAGATTGCTTCATCAAGCTCGATACCACGCGCAGTCAAGAGACGGATCAATTCAGGAATCACCATTGATGGGTGAGTATCGTTGATTTGTACAACTGCATAGTCCGCAAGGTCATGCAAGTTGCTTCCTTTTTCGATTGCTTCGTCGATGATCAATTGCGCACCGTTTGACACCATGAAGTATTGTTGGAAGATACGGAGCAATTCACCTTGTTTGTCACTATCATCTGGGTAAAGGAAGAGAGTCAAGTTGCGAGCGATATCTGTCTTGTCAAAGTTGATACCATCTTCGATGATAGAAGAATCAACTGAATCCAAGTCAAACAAACGCAAGCGGTTTTTAGTAGCTGTTTTGTAACCAGGTACATCGATATCGTAAAGAGTCGATGTCAATGTGAAGTGTGCAAATGGCACTTGGTAGCTACGGCTTGAGCGGACCAACCAGTTTTGCTCTGTCAACCAAGCGTTAGGAATTGTTTCTTGTTGATTGTTTTTAAGAACTTGTTGGAAAAGACCGAAGTGGTAGTTCAAACCAACACCATCACCATTCAAACCAAGTGTAGCGATTGAGTCGATAAAGCAGGCTGCCAAACGTCCCAAACCACCGTTACCAAGTGATGGTTCCAATTCTACTTCTTCGATTTCGATCAACTCTTTACCTGCAGCTGCAAGTTCTTTTTTCACATCGTCGTAAAGACCGAGGTTAATCAAGTTATTTGACAAGAGTTTACCGATCAAGAACTCAGCTGAGATGTAGTAAACTTTTTTCTTACCAGTGTTGACTGGTTTTTGGCTACTTGCAAGTTTACTGTAGTTAAGAAGAGCAAGGTAAAGCTCTTCATTGCTACATTCTGCAATGGTTTTATTGTAACGTTTTTGTACAAATTCGTTTAATGGTAACATGTTTATGTGTCTCCTGATATTGTCTTATTTCTTTAATTCTACCAAATTTTCATTGATTCGGCGATAAATTGTAGTCAAGTCAAGCAAAGTTTCTTCAACAGCTGGTGTCAATTGATCTGCTGTCATACGCCATGACCAGTTTCCGCCAAGAGTAGATGGGAAGTTCATACGAGCTGACTCATCTAGTTCTAGCAAATCTTGCATAGTTGCAATTGCCATGAAGCTAACTGATGAAAATACTGTGCGAAGCATTGCGTGTGGCACTGTTTCATACTCTTTACGGTTCGTGTAACGAGCCATGTATTCACGAGTTGGATCGTCAATCTCATTACGGTACCAACCAAGGACTGTATTGTTATCGTGTGTTCCTGTGTACATAACAGAGTTGGCAGGTGCCAAGTGTGGGCTATCGATACTTTCATCTTCTGGGTTGAAGGCGAATTGAAGAATCTTCATTCCTGGGAAGCCAGTGCGTTCACGCAACTCAATGACTTCATCTGTCATGAAACCAAGGTCTTCTGCGATGATGTTTAGCTCACCAAGCTCTTCCTTAACGGCTGCGAAGAGTTTGTACCCTGGACCTTTCACCCATTTACCAGGTGCTGCTGTATCGGAACCAGCAGGAATTTCCCAGTAAGATTCGAAACCGCGGAAGTGGTCGATACGAACGATATCGTAGATCTTGAAGCTTTCGCGCAAGCGTTCAATCCACCATTTGTAACCGTCTTTGTCCATTGCTTCCCAGTCATAGATTGGGTTCCCCCAAAGCTGACCAGTGGCAGAAAACTCATCTGGTGGGCATCCTGCGATGCAAGTTGCTTTACCATTGGCATCTGTCTTGAAGAGGTGTGGATTTGCCCACATGTCGCTTGAATCTTCTGCTACGTAGATAGGCATGTCCCCAACGATTTCGATGTGGTTATCGTTAGCGTAAGCTTTCAATTTCAACCATTGTTGGAAGAAGAAGTATTGAGTCACACGGTGGTAAACCAACTTGTCTGCCAATTTCTCACGGTAGCTTTCAAGTGCTGAAGCTTTACGAGCACGAGCATCTGCATCTGGCCATTCTGTCCAAGCAAGATTGTCAAAATGCTCTTTGATAGCCATATATTCTGCGAAGAGTTCGAGCCATGATTGGTTGTCTTTAGCAAACTTCTCAAAATCTTTGACATCACCCACTTCCAAGAAGCGTTTGACTGCTTTTTCTAAAAGCGGACGACGTGCATAATAAATCTTCGCATAGTCAACTTCAGATGCATCGCTACCAAAGTCAACACCTTTAAGATCACTGGCTTCGAGCAAGCCTTGCTCTACCAAGATATCAAGGTCGATAAAATGCGTATTTCCAGCAAAGGCTGAGAATGATTGGTATGGAGAATCTCCATAGCTTGTTGTCCCAAGAGGGAGGATTTGCCAGTAACGTTGCTTCGTACGAACCAAGAAATCAACGAAATCATAGGCAGTCTGGCCAAATGATCCAATCCCGTATGCTCCTGGCAGAGAAGAGATGTGCATCAACACACCACTTTGACGTTTTTTCATAATAGCACCTCATGTGTTTGTTATAAAACGTTGCGCAATTAAGGCGCAAACGTTTGCGTTAATTTAAGTATAACGCATTTCAAAAACAAATGCAAGCGTTTTTAAAAAATTTTTTTGAATTATTTTAATCAAACAAAACTTGTTGCCACTGATATTTTATGAAATAAGCGAAAAAATTTTAAAGATTTTCTGATTTAAGATAATTCATTCCCAATATCTGCTCTATTTTCTGAAAAATCGAGCCAAATTTACGCAATCGTTTTCCTAATATATTTTCAATTCAAAAAAAACAAACATTTTAAGTTCTTTCCTATATATAGGCTTTAACAAATGTTTGAAACCTTAAAATTTTTTTAAAATTTTTGCTAAAAAAGCTTGCAACCGTTTTCTATTTGTGCTATACTAAGTTCGTAAAAGAAAACGTTTGCGTTTTCTCATTAAATTATTTTTGTTATTCTTTAGGAGGAATACACTATGTCATCTAAATTCATGAAGAGCGCTGCTGTGCTCGGAACTGCTACTCTTGCTAGCTTACTTTTGGTAGCTTGCGGAAGCAAAACTGCTGATAAAGCAGCTGATACTAGCTCATCTGAAGCAAAAGAAATCACTTTCTACGTTGAAGACCAATACAAAGCCTACGCTGAAAAAGTTGCTGCAGCTTATGAAAAAGAATCAGGTACAAAAGTTAACATCAAATCAGGTGACCAACTTGGTGGACTTGACAAACTTTCTCTTGACAACCAATCAGGTCAAGCTGCTGACGTTATGATGGCACCATACGACCGCGTAGGTAGCCTTGGTACTGACGGACAACTTTCAGAAGTTACTTTGAGCGACGGCGCTAAAACAGATGATAAGACTAAATCTCTTGTAACAGCTGCTGACGGTAAAGTTTACGGTGCTCCTGCCGTTATTGAGTCACTTGTTATGTACTACAACAAAGACTTGCTAAAAGAAGCTCCAAAAACTTTTGCTGAATTAGAAGAACTTGCTAAAGACAGCAAATACGCTTTCGCTGGTGAAGATGGCAAAACTACTGCCTTCCTAGCTGACTGGACAAACTTCTACTACGCATATGGACTTCTTGCTGGTAACGGTGGTTACGTATTCGGACAAAACGGTAAAGACGCTAAAGACATCGGTCTTGCAAACGACGGTTCTATCACTGGTGTCAACTACGCTAAATCTTGGTATGAAAAATGGCCTAAAGGTATGCAAGATACTGAAGGTGCTGCAAACTTGATCCAAACTCAATTCCAAGAAGGTAAAACAGCTGCTATCATCGACGGTCCTTGGAAAGCTCAAGCATTCAAAGATGCTAAAGTAAACTACGGTGTTGCTACTATTCCAACTCTTCCAAATGGTAAAGAATACACACCATTCGGTGGTGGTAAAGCTTGGATCATCCCATCAAGCACTAAGAACCTTGAAGCTGCACAAAAATTTGTAGACTTCCTTGTTTCAACTGAACAACAAAAAGCATTCTACGATGCAACTAACGAAATCCCAGCTAACACTGAAGCTCGTTCATACGCTGAAGGTAAAAACGATGAGTTGACAACAGCTGTTATCAAACAGTTCAAGAACGCTCAACCAATGCCAAACATTTCTCAAATGTCAGCAGTTTGGGATCCAGCTAAAACTATGCTCTTTGATGCTGTAAGTGGTAAAAAAGATGCTAAGACAGCTGCTAACGATGCTGTAACATTGATCAAAGAAACAATCAAACAAAAATTTGGTGAATAATTGAATTCGTTACAAGGGGGGAGAATACAAATCCCCCTTTGATTTTATAAATTTACGAATGATTGCAGTTGCCTATCTAGTGATTGGAGACAAACTTCAATCTCGTATCCTATGAAAGGAGTATTCATGGAAAACCAACAACCTAGCAAAGCAGCCTTGCTTTCAGTGATTCCTGGGTTAGGACAGATTTACAATAAACAAAAGGCAAAAGGTTTTATCTTCCTTGGTGTAACTATCGTATTTGTTCTTTATTTCCTAGCACTTGCAGCCCCTGAATTGCACAATTTGATCACTCTTGGTGACAAGCCAGGTCGTGATAATTCCCTCTTTATGCTGATTCGTGGTGCCTTCCATTTAATCTTTGTAGTCGTTTATGTGCTCTTTTATTTCTCAAATATTAAAGATGCACATACAATCGCAAAACGTATTAACAATGGAATTCCTGTCCCACGTACTTTTAAAGATATGATCAAAGGTATTTATGAGAATGGTTTCCCTTACCTCTTGATCATCCCATCTTACGTCGCTATGACATTTGCGATTATCTTCCCAGTTATCGTAACCTTGATGATTGCCTTTACCAACTATGACTTCCAACACTTGCCACCAAACAAATTGTTGGACTGGGTTGGTTTGACTAACTTTACAAACATCTGGAGTTTAAGTACCTTCCGTTCAGCCTTCGGTGCGGTTCTTTCTTGGACCATCATCTGGGCCTTGTCTGCTTCTACTTTGCAGATTGTGATTGGTATCTTCACCGCTATCATTGCTAACCAACCATTTATCAAAGGAAAACGTATCTTTGGTGTTATTTTCCTTCTTCCTTGGGCTGTTCCAGCCTTCATCACTATCTTGACATTCTCAAACATGTTTAACGATAGTGTCGGAGCGATCAACACTCAAGTATTGCCTATCTTGGCTAAGGTTCTTCCTTTCCTTGACGGTGCTCTTATCCCTTGGAAAACAGACCCAACTTGGACCAAGATTGCCTTGATTATGATGCAAGGTTGGCTAGGATTCCCATACATCTACGTTTTGACTTTGGGTATCTTGCAGTCAATTCCTAACGACCTCTACGAAGCGGCTTATATCGATGGTGCCAATGCTTGGCAAAAATTCCGCAACATCACTTTCCCTATGATTTTGGCTGTTGCAGCACCAACATTGATCAGCCAATACACCTTCAACTTTAACAACTTCTCTATCATGTACCTCTTCAACGGCGGAGGTCCTGGTAGCGTTGGTGGTGGAGCCGGTTCAACTGATATCTTGATCTCATGGATTTATCGTTTGACAACAGGTACATCTCCTCAATACTCTATGGCGGCAGCTGTTACCTTGATCATCTCTATCATTGTCATCTCTATCTCTATGATCGCATTCAAGAAACTACACGCATTTGATATGGAGGACGTCTAAGATGAATAACTCAATCAAACTCAAACGTAGACTGACTCAAACCCTCACTTACCTCTACTTGATTGGTCTTTCAATCGTGATTATCTATCCACTTTTGATTACTATTATGTCAGCCTTCAAGACTGGTAACGTCGTAGCTTTTAAACTAGATGCTAATGTCGACTTTAGCTTTGCCAACTTCCAAGGGCTCTTCACTGAAACCTTGTACGGCACTTGGTACCTCAACACTTTGATTATCGCTTTGATTACAATGGCTGTTCAAACAAGTATCATCGTACTTGCTGGTTACGCCTACAGCCGTTACAACTTCTTGGCTCGTAAACAAAGTTTGGTCTTCTTCTTGATCATCCAAATGGTGCCAACTATGGCCGCTTTGACAGCCTTCTTCGTTATGGCCCTTATGTTGAACGCCCTTAACCATAGCTGGTTCCTCATCTTCCTATATGTCGGTGGTGGTATCCCAATGAACGCTTGGTTGATGAAAGGTTACTTCGACACAGTACCAATGTCTCTTGATGAATCAGCAAAACTAGATGGTGCAGGACACTTCCGTCGCTTCTGGCAAATTGTTCTCCCACTCGTTCGTCCAATGGTTGCAGTACAAGCGCTCTGGGCCTTCATGGGACCTTTCGGAGACTATATCCTCTCTAGTTTCTTGCTTCGTGAGAAAGAATACTTTACAGTTGCCGTTGGTCTACAGACCTTTGTCAGCAATGTGAAAAACTTGAAGATTGCCTACTTCTCAGCAGGTGCTATCCTCATCGCCCTTCCAATCTGTATTCTCTTCTTCTTCCTACAAAAGAACTTTGTTTCAGGACTTACAAGTGGTGGCGACAAGGGATAATTTATCCCCGCCACCCTTTTTCATTTTGATCTTGTTTCTAAAGTTGAAAGATTAGACACAAGACTGCAAATAGTAGCAAAATCAGCTTTTCAGTAAGCAATTTATCTACTAGACTTGAAATAAAGCACATTTCTCTATATAATAATACTCATATAGAAAACACCTTTTAGAAAGATACAAATGCTTCCATATCCATTTTCATATTTTTCAAGTATTTGGGGATTTCGTAAGCCCCTATCAAAACGTTTCGGTCTCAACTGGTTTCAGCTTCTCTTTACGAGCATTTTCCTCATCAGTTTGTCTATGGTTCCGATTGCCATTCAAAACAGCTCACAGGAAACGTATCCACTGGATACCTTTATCGATAATGTCTATACTCCACTGACAGATGAAGCCATCATGGACTTGTCAGAGAATGCACAAATCGTAGATGGAAAGCTGAACTACTCAGGTACGAAGAATCAGCAGCCTTCTCTTTTGATTGGCCCGAGCCAAAGCAAGGAATTGCCAAAGGACTTGCAACTTCATTTTGATACCGAAGAACTCGTCATCAGTAAGGAAAGTAAGGAACTAACTCGCATTCGCTACCACGCGATTCAAACGGAGAGTTTCCAGAGCAAGGAAGATTTAACCCAAGCCATTTCTAAAGATTGGTACCAACAAAATCGGGTCTATATCAGTCTCTTTCTCGTTCTTGGTGCAAGCTTCCTCTTTGGATTGAATTTCTTCATTGTCTCTCTTGGAGCTAGTCTTCTCCTTTATATCACCAAAAAATCACGCCTCTTTTCATTTAGGACTTTTAAAGAGTGCTACCATTTTATCTTGAACTGTTTAGGATTACCCACTCTGATTACGCTTATTTTGGGACTTTTTGGCCAAAATATGTCAACCCTTATCACTGTACAAAACATTCTTTTTGTTCTTTATCTGGTCACTATTTTTTACAAGACACATTTCCGTGATCCAGATTACCATAAATAGGAGATTTTTATGCCCGTGACGATTAAAGATGTGGCTAAGGCAGCAGGTGTCTCACCTTCCACTGTTACCCGCGTCATTCAAAATAAATCAACGATTAGTGATGAAACCAAAAAACGAGTTCGCAAGGCGATGAAGGAACTCAACTACCATCCCAACCTCAATGCTCGCAGTCTAGTTAGCAGCTATACTCAGGTTATCGGCCTGGTGCTTCCTGATGACTCGGATGCCTTTTACCAAAATCCTTTCTTCCCATCTGTCCTTCGTGGTATCGCCCAAGTCGCGTCTGAAAACCACTACGCTATTCAGATTGCAACAGGGAAAGATGAGAAAGAACGGCTCAATGCGATTTCTCAGATGGTTTATGGCAAGCGTGTTGACGGTTTGATTTTCCTCTACGCTGAAGAAGAAGACCCTCTGGTCAAGCTAGTAGCCGATGAGCAGTTCCCTTTCCTCATTCTCGGAAAATCTACTTCACCCTTTATCCCTCTTGTTGATAATGACAATGTACAAGCTGGCTTTGATGCGACAGAGTATTTCATCAAAAAAGGATGCAAACGAATTGCCTTTATCGGGGGTACAAAGCGACTCTTCGTAACGCAAGATCGTCTAACTGGCTATGAGTCCGCACTCAAACAACACCAACTTCCGATTGATACCAACTTAACCTACTTTGCGACCGGATTTCTAGAAGAAAAAGGGTATCAGTTCAGTGAACTCCTATTCAATCACGATCCGCAGATTGATGCTATCATTACAACCGATAGTCTCCTAGCCGAAGGAGTCTGTGACTATATCGCTAAGCACAAACTGGATGTTCCTATCCTCAGCTTCGACTCAGTCAATCCTCGACTTGACCTCGTAGCTTATGTCGATATCAATAGTCTGGAACTTGGGCGCGTTTCCTTTGAAACCATTCTCCAGATCATCAACGATGCTAAAAACAATAAACAGATTTGTTACCGCCAGTTGATTGGACACAAAATTATCGAAAAATAAAGACTAGCTTCAAGGCTGGTCTTTTGAGTATTATTAATTGTCTGTTTCTACGAATCGTCCTAGGATGTGGACATTTTCGGATACAGAGACAAAGGCTGTCGGATCGACCTGTTTCATGATGTGTTTAAAATCATTAAACTCTGCTCGCGTGATAACCGTAATTAAGACTGCTTTTCTCTCATGATTATAGGTTCCTTCTGCATCGTGGATCATGGTTGCTCCGCGGTGCAATTTTTTATGGATTTTTGCAATTACTTTATCAGGATTATTGGTCACAATCATGGCCTGCATGCGTTTTTGCTTGGTAAAGACCGCGTCCGTCACACGGCTCGAGACAAAGATGGTAATCATGGAGTAAAGGGCATATTTCCAACCAAAGGTCAGACCTGCTATCAGCATGATGGTTCCATTTACCAAGAAAGAAATACTACCGACATTCTTACCCGTTTTCTTTCGAATAGTGAGACTGACGATATCTGTACCTCCGCTAGAAATATTGTTACGGAGCGCAAAACCAATCCCCAAGCCCATGACAACACCCCCAAAAAGGGCATTGATAATGGGATCCTCTGTCAAGGTCACAACTGGTACAATCTGGATAAAGAGGGAACTCATGGATACTGTGATGAAGGTAAAGATTGTAAACTTATGCCCAATCTGATACCAAGCCAAAATCATCAATGGAAAATTGATAGCATAAAAGGTTAGCGATATCGGAATGTAAAAACCAAACCAGTGATTACTCAAGGCAGAGATAATCTGTGCCAGACCTGTCGCACCACTGGAGTAAACGTGTCCTGGTTGAAAAAAGAAATTGACTGCTACCGCTGACAGAAAGCCATAAACCAGAGAAGCCGATACTTTCTCATCATATTTTTCCCGAGAGATACTTTGTAAAACTCGTAAGATTTTTATCTGATAAGCAAAGCGGCGCAGATAATAGCGCCACCGCTTAATTCGTTTTGCTTGTTTCATCTTCTTCTACTTGTAAGCTGAGTTCCTCTAGTTGTTTGAGAGCGACTGTTGATGGAGCTTGTGTCATTGGGTCGGTTGCCTTATTGTTCTTAGGAAAGGCAATGACTTCACGGATATTCTCTTCTCCTGCTAAGAGCATCACAAAACGGTCAAGACCGATCGCCAAACCACCGTGTGGTGGGAAACCATAGTCCATGGCTTCAAGAAGGAAGCCGAACTGGTCATTGGCTTCTTCAGCTGAAAAACCAAGTGCTTTGAACATGCGTTCTTGAAGGTCTTTTTGGTTGATACGAAGGCTACCACCACCAAGTTCATAACCGTTCAAGACGATATCGTAAGCAATGGCACGAACCTTAGCCAAATCACCTTCTAATTCGTGAGCTGTCTCTTCCTGTGGAAGAGTAAATGGATGGTGGGCGCTCATGTAGCGACCTTCTTCTTCAGACCATTCAAACATTGGCCAGTCAACTACCCAAAGGAAGTTGAACTTATCGTTATCAATCAAGCCAAGCTCTTTGGCGATACGGCCACGAAGGGCGCCTAGTGTTGCATTGGCCACTTCAAGCGTATCCGCCACAAATAGAACCAAATCCTTATCTTCAAGACCAAGTGCTGCAGTCAATTCTGCTTGGATAGCAGTTAAGAACTTGGCAACTGGTCCATTTAATTCTCCATCAACCACCTTGACCCAAGCAAGACCTTTGGCACCATATTGTTTGGCTACTTCAGTCATCTTGTCAATGTCTTTACGTGAGTAGTTGTCTGCAGCTCCTTTGACCACAATGGCTTTAACAGCAGGTGCTTCTGAGAAGACTTTAAAATCAATACCCTTGACAACTTCTGTCAAGTCCTGAAGCAACATATCAAAACGAGTATCTGGCTTATCAGAACCATAGAGAGACATCGCGTCATCATACTTCATATGAGGAAATGGAAGCGTCACGTCAATGCCTTTGGTTTCTTTCATCACGCGCGCAATCAAGCCTTCTGTAATATCTTGGATCTCCTGCTCCGTAAGGAAGGATGTTTCCAAGTCGACCTGGGTGAACTCAGGCTGACGGTCACCACGCAAGTCCTCGTCACGGAAACATTTAACGATTTGGTAGTAACGGTCAAATCCAGCATTCATCAAGAGCTGCTTAGTGATTTGTGGACTTTGAGGAAGAGCGTAGAAATGCCCTTTATTGACACGAGATGGCACCAAATAGTCACGCGCTCCTTCTGGTGTAGACTTAGAAAGGAATGGCGTCTCCACATCGATGAACTCCAACTCATCCAAGTAGTTACGGATAGAGTGGGTCACTTTAGCACGAAGTTTGAGATTTTCTAACATCTCTGGACGACGAAGGTCAAGGTAACGGTAACGCAAACGTGTATCGTCATTGGCCTCAATACCATCTTTAATCTCAAAAGGTGTTGTTTTTGCTGTATTAAGAACCGTAAGAGCTGTCACATTCAGCTCAACTGCTCCCGTTGCCAATTTATCATTTGCTTGCTCGCGTGCAGCAACCTGACCCGTCACCTCGATAACAAATTCGCTACGAAGGCTTTCAGCTGTTGCCATAACCTCTGCAGATACTTTTTCAGGGTTGATAACCAACTGCATGATTCCTTCACGGTCACGAAGGTCGATAAAGATCAAACCACCAAGGTCACGACGACGGCCAACCCATCCTTTCAAGGTCATTTCTTGTCCGATGTGTTCCTCACGAACACGACCAGCATACATACTACGTTTCATTGTTTCTCTCCTCTTTTATTCTGTTACTATTTTACCATAAAAGCGCAGGCACTTCATGAAAATCAGCAGAAAAGTTTGATTGTCTTTAGAAATCAAAACGAACAGACAAAAAATCCAATGAAAACGTCATCGGATTCTCTGATTATGATTCTTAACCTTTTTTACGCTTTTCAGAAATCTCAGCTGCCTTTTTAGGTAGAACAATCTCCGTCGCATAAGCTGTCGCAAAACGCAAGATACCTGCAATAGGCGCAAAGACAATTGCTAGATAGTTGTAAAAGAAATCGCCTTTAAAGGCATAGGCAAGTGCCCCGATGATAAAGAAGAGAACGACCGCCTGTATCACTGCTAATAAAATTACTCGTTTCATGTGACCTCCTGACTCTATTATAGCATGAGTATCATCAAAAAGCCGATTAAATTATTCAAAGCGTGGAGAGAAATGCTATAAAGAAGACCTTTTCGGCTCACATAAGCCAGACCCAAACTCAATCCCAGACTAGCATAAACTAAAAACTGTTGCAAAGTCCCTGGAAAATGAATCAAGGCAAAAAGCACACTTGATACGAGGAGAAACAGAGCTGTCTGTTTACTGTTGTTTTGCTTAGGAAAGAGATAACGCGCCAGCATCCCTCTAAAGATGAGTTCTTCCGTCAGAGGAGCAAAGACTACCACCATAAAGAAACCAAAGACAGGCTGAGCAACTGTCAGTTGTGATACGATTTGTTGATTGACTGACGGATCTTCTGGCAAAAAGAACTGGGCTATAATCGCCACTAGCAAAACCAGAGTTGGCAACCAAATATAACGATTAAAAACCGTCGTCTGGATGCTAACCTTTTCTGTCTGATACCATCTGTAAACTCCATAAACATAGGCCCCTGACAGGGCGATATAGAGTGGCAAGACTCCAAAGATCGAAGCCCCTAGGTCAAGCGCTGATAAAGCCATACTCTGAACCAGACCATAGCCAAAGTAAAAGGATAGAATAGCTAGAAGAAACCAGCCAAGATTTTTAAGTAATTTCATAAAAGACTCCTATTTGAAATGAAGACTTAGCATTGTTATTCGCATCATTTTGATAAAAATGTGGAATACAGTCGCAACTAAAAGGGATAATAAGCGAATTCCTCTTGCAAAAATAGAAACGGTAGTAATGATTTTATAAAGATATTTTGGAGCAAGCAAGAGCAATGTTGATCCTAGGAAAAAGAGGGTCAGGAGTAAGGTCCTGACCAGTTTTTCTACTATTAAAAGCCTAATTTTTCAAATATTTCTGAAAAGTTTTGGCTAATGGTCTCAAGGGACACTTGCGCTTCTTCTCGTGTTTGATTGTTTTTAACCGTCACTTGTCCGCTTTCGACTTCGCTCTCTCCTAGCGTGATGAGAGTCTTAGCCGCAAAGACATCGGCTGACTTGAACTGAGCTTTAAGCTTCCGGTTGAGGTAGTCACGTTCTGCTTTGAATCCTTGTTGGCGAAGGGCTTGTACCAATTCCAAAGCCTTAACATTTGCTCCTTCACCCAAGACTGCGATATAGACATCTAGGGCATTTTCGATAGGGAGGGCCACACCTTGCTTTTCAAGAATGAGAAGCAGGCGCTCTACACCAAGTCCAAAGCCAAAGCCTGCAGTTTCAGGGCCACCAAAGTAGGCAACCAAACCATCGTAGCGACCACCCGCACAGACCGTCAAGTTATTGCCCTCGATCTCAGTGATAAACTCGAAAATGGTGTGGTTGTAGTAGTCCAGACCACGTACCATATTGGTATCGATGATATAGTCTACACCCAGATTTTCCAACATCTGACGGACGGCATCAAAATGAGCTTGGCTTTCTTCATCAAGGAAGTCCAAGATAGAAGGTGCATTCTCCACTGCCACCTTGTCTTCTTTTTCCTTAGAGTCCAAGACACGGAGAGGATTTTCCTCCAAACGACGTTGGCTATCCTTCGACAAGGTCTCCTTGAGCGGTGTCAAATAGTCTATCAAGGCTTGACGGTAAGCCGCACGACTCTCAGGATTCCCAAGAGTGTTGAGGTGTAGTTTGACACCTTGGATGCCGATTTCTTTCAAGAAATGAGCTGCCATAGCGATGGTTTCCACATCGGTAGCTGGATTGCTAGAGCCAAAGCACTCGACACCAATCTGGTGGAACTGGCGCAAACGACCTGCCTGTGGACGCTCATAACGGAACATAGGGCCCATGTAGTAGAACTTACTTGGCTTTTGCACTTCTGGAGCGAAGAGTTTATTTTCCACATAGGAACGAACAACGGGCGCAGTTCCTTCTGGACGAAGGGTGATATGACGATCACCCTTGTCATAGAAATCATACATTTCCTTGGTTACGATATCGGTCGTATCTCCGACAGAACGGCTGATAACCTCATAGTGCTCAAAAATAGGCGTGCGCACTTCCGCATAGTTATAGCGCTTGAAAATTTCACGGGCAAAGCCCTCAACGTACTGCCATTTAGCAGACTCAGCAGGTAAAATATCCTGCGTTCCTTTTGGTTTTTGTAATTTCATAGGGAATCCTCTTTAAACTTAATAGTCTTATTTTACCATAAATAGAGGGATTAAAACAGTATGAATAAAATTAGGATTTAGATATCATTTTTGAGATTAATAATTGTCAAAAGAATAGCTAGCAAGGAAAGACCAACAAATAACATCCAAGTCAACTGTATATTCCATACAGCTAGAAGTGAAAAACAAGCTGTTCCCACAGGTATGGATAAGGTAAACAATAAACCTAAAAAATTACTGGTACGAGCTAGAACATCTGGGGCTAGATTTTTCATGAGCATGGCACTAATCTTTGGTTGAACTTTACCAGACACATAGAGAGTTAAAAATAGAAATAGCAAACCAAGCACGACTTGATTGAATACATTAGCTAGACCAATTAGACTGAGTCCTACGGTCGCCCACATCATCAATCTAGGCAGGGACTGCTTCCCAAAATAATCATTGCCCGTAAGGCTACTGATGATGATTGCTACTAAAACACAGAATTGATTGATAAATAGTGCCTCTGTGTAAGAAAAATTCAAGAGAGAATGGCTCAAAAAGAAGATGTTATAGATGCTTCCTAAAGCCCCACCCAAGGCATTAATAAGCAAGACAGCAAAGATCATGAAACCAAAGTTTTTCTGTCCACCTTTAAGAAAAACGAGACGTAAATTTCGGTAAATTGTTAGGAACTGGTCTTTGATAGAAAGCTTCTCATTTTTTAGGTTTTCACCATCAGCAGATGACATTGACAGACTCAATTTGCTTTTTCCTAAAAAGAGAATAAAGGCTGATACTAGGAAAAAGCAGGCATTGATTCCCGCAACAAGGGAAAAATTGTTGACCGATAGACCTAAGAGCCAAACTCCAAAAGCTTGACCACCAATAGCTGAAATATATGTGATAAACTGGGAAAAAGAATAAGCTTCCATCAGATCCTTTTCAGCTACTTTTTCCTTAACGAGAGGCATTCGCAAACCACCAGCAAAATCACTGATCACATCACTGATGACATTGATCAAACACAGGCTAGAAAAGGCAAAGAGACTAGCTTGCTGAACAACTAGGGCTGCCAGAAAAAATAAAACCGCCTGAAACAAACCGCTATAGACCATCCATTTGACCTTTTCCCTTGTGTAATCTGCCCGAATCCCTACAAAAACTGTAAAGAGAGTCGGAAGAATCATGACAATATTCGCCGTAGCAACAGCAAAAGAGGCTTGTGGCAAGGTCGATGCATAAACGACAAATACTAGGTTAAAAATCGAAGCACCAAAGGCATTGAAGAAGCGCGACAAAGTCAAGAGTCGATAAGCTTGATTTCTAAACAATAGTTTCATAGGTAATCTCCCTTCTTGTTATAATCCCTATATGAAGTATGACTATAGTATAGCACTTAGAAATTGAAAGGGAAAACTTTTGAATATATGCAACACACAAAATGAGCAAAGAAACGATAGAACTTTTGTAACGACCTGAGAGTAGTCAAAAGTTCTATCGCTTAAAATTTCAAATTATTTTCTTAGTTTGCAGATATTCAACAATCGGGTGTATTTCTATAGTATTCGGCAGATTTGTTACAGCCAAGCATCTCAAAAATACGGACAGCATCTTCCATCTTTTTTTGTCCTTCCTTAACTCTGCCTTGCTTGCTATCAAGGAGACCTTCCGCCCACAAATAGACAATTCGGAAATAGGTCTCGTTTTCCTTGTAGAAATGGTCTTCGATAACACGTTTAAAATAAGAGGCATTGGTAAATTCTTCACACTCAATGCTGGCTAAAAAACCATTCAGTAGCATGGTGTGAAAAAGGTTCCGATTTCCCTTCATTTCCATTAGAAAATCGGATTTGCGGACCATTTCTCGTACATATCTAGTAAAAAGAGAAACAGACAAGAACGGAGAACTGACTGAGAACAAATTGAGTTCATAGATTCCCCAAATCTCAGTAGAAAACAAGTAGTCATGAAGGACTTTCCCTTCCTCTGCCGTTAACTCAACCGTTTCATCCATACTCTTCATATAAGACTTGATAATGATGGCATTTAGAATATGTTTCTGTTTGTTTTGAGAATGGGCATGCTTTTGATACTCCTTGCGATATAAGTCCTCAAGAGGTGCTATATTCTTTAAATCCAAAACATCTGTGATTTCTTTTCTCAACTCCGAATCTGTATCATACTGAAAACCTCTCGCCAGAAAGAGGATTTCCTCTACACTAGCAGATATATTTTCTAGGGCAAATAGAAACTTTTCCACCGAAAGCTCACTCTGACCTGTTTCAAATCGGGACAACATGGACGGCGAAAATTGTCCCCCAGTTGCTTGTCTCAGCGAGATATTTCTTGACTCTCGTAATTGTCTAAAGACTTTTCCAATCTGCTCCATAGACTTCCCCTTGATTCCATATTTTCTTCATTCTATCATATTTTTCAGAAAATTCATCAAAAACTTGCCAAATTGTCAGAATTATGAGAAAATAGAGGATATTTATCACGTGGAGGGACTGTTATGAGAGACGATATCAAAATCAATGACCGCGCTTTAGCCTTGCAAGACCAAATTATCGAAAAACTAGAGAAGGTTTTTGATACAGATGTGGAATTGGATGTTTACAATCTAGGGCTGATTTATGAAATCAGTCTAGATGAAACAGGTCTCTGCAAGATTGTCATGACCTTCACCGACACTGCCTGCGATTGCGCCGAAAGCCTGCCTATCGAAATCGTCGCAGGTCTGAAACAAATCGAGGGTATCGAAGATGTCAAGGTTGAGGTTACCTGGTCGCCTGCCTGGAAGATCACACGAATCAGTCGCTACGGACGCATTGCCCTCGGACTGCCACCTCGTTAATGAGGCAAATCACTTTTGAAGATAAAAAGAAGCAAGCCGAAGATGGCTTGCTTTTTGATACTCAATGAAAATCAAAGAGCAAACTAGGAAACTAGCCGCAGGCTGTACTTGAGTACGGCAAGGCGACGTTGACGTGGTTTGAATTTGATTTTCGAAGAGTATGAGTTTATTTTTTACCTGACTTGTCCATATTCCAGAAGTCTGTCACGGCTCCGCGTGAAGCAGATGATACGATATGGGCATATTTACCGAGAACACCACGGCTGTAAAGAGGTGGCAATGTTGTTTCTGCCTTGCGTTTTTCAAGTTCTTCTTCTGATACGGCCATGGAAATTTCTTTGGTATCTTGGTCAACCGTAACGATATCACCTGTACGGAGGTAAGCAATCGGTCCACCATCCTGAGCTTCAGGAGCGATATGTCCGACAACCAGACCATAAGTACCACCAGAGAAGCGTCCATCCGTCAAGAGGGCAACCTTGTCTCCTTGACCTTTACCAACGATCATGGATGAAAGGGATAGCATCTCAGGCATACCAGGACCACCCTTAGGCCCAACGAAACGGACAACAACTACATCGCCATCAACGATTTCATCTGTCAGAACAGCCTGGATAGCATCTTCTTCTGAGTCAAAGACCTTAGCTGGTCCAACGTGGCGACGCACTTTCACACCTGATACTTTAGCAACCGCACCATCAGGGGCAAGGTTCCCATTCAAGATGATAAGCGGACCGTCTGCACGTTTTGGATTTTCAAGTGGCATAATGACTTTTTGGCCTGGTGTAAGGTCTGCAAAGTCAGCCAAGTTTTCAGCGACTGTCTTACCAGTACATGTGATGCGGTCGCCATGAAGGAAACCATTTGCCAAGAGGTATTTCATAACCGCTGGCACACCACCGACTTCGTAGAGGTCTTGGAAGACATACTGACCAGATGGTTTCAAGTCGGCCAAGTGAGGCACACGTTCTTGGATCGTATTGAAGTCCTCAAGTGACAAGTCAACATTAGCCGCATGGGCAATGGCAAGCAAGTGAAGAGTGGCATTTGTAGAACCACCGAGAGCCATGGTTACAGTGATAGCATCTTCAAAGGCTTCACGAGTCAAGATATCTGATGGTTTGAGTCCAAGCTCCAACATCTTGACAACAGCACGTCCTGCTGCTTCGATATCTTCTTTCTTGTCAGCTGATTCAGCTGGGTGAGATGAAGATCCTGGCAAACTCATACCGAGAACTTCGATAGCAGTCGCCATGGTATTAGCTGTGTACATACCACCACAACCACCAGGACCAGGACAGGCATTACATTCAAGACGTTTCACGTCCTCAGCTGTCATGTCACCGTGGTTCCATTTTCCGATTCCCTCAAAGACAGAAACCAAGTCAATGTCTTTGCCATCAAGATTACCCGGTGCAATAGTCCCACCATAGGCGAAAATAGCCGGGATATCCATATTAGCAATGGCAATCATAGAACCAGGCATGTTCTTGTCACAGCCACCGATAGCGACGAAGGCATCGACGTTGTGACCACCCATAGCCGCCTCGATAGAGTCCGCAATGATATCACGAGATGTTAGAGAGAAACGCATACCAGGCGTTCCCATGGCAATCCCGTCCGCTACGGTGATAGTCCCAAACTGAACAGGCCAAGCACCTGCCGATTTGACACCTTCTTTGGCCAATTTCCCGAAATCATGCAAGTGAATGTTGCAAGGGGTATTTTCCGCCCAAGTTGAAATCACTCCCACAATCGGTGTTTCAAAGTCCTTATCTGTCATACCAGTCGCACGAAGCATGGCACGGTTTGGTGATTTAACCATGCTGTCATAAATGCTACTGCGGTGACGTTTATCTAATTCAGTCATCTTATCCCTCCCATTTCAGTTTTTACTATTATAGCACATTTTAAAGGCAATGAACAGAAGAAAATTCTTGAATTTTCAGAAAATTTCGATTAATTTGATTGAATGACTTCTAATTTTTTTATCTTTTTTTGTCAAGTAACTTTACTTTACAAAAAAAATGTGTTATCCTAGTATGGTTGATGAAAATCACTAGATTGAATCGAATTTAAATACCTAAAGGAGAAAAGAAAATGGCAGTACCTGCACGTCGCACCTCAAAAGCGAAGAAAAACAAACGTCGTACACACTACAAAGTAACAGCTCCATCTGTAAACTTTGACGAAACTACTGGAGATTACTCACGTTCTCACCGCGTATCACTTAAAGGATACTACAAAGGACGTAAAATCGCTAAAGCTGCATCAGCTGAATAATAGAAGGGAGATACCATGCGCGTAAATATCACACTTGAACACAAAGAATCTGGTGAACGCTTGTACCTTACTTCTAAAAACAAACGGAACACTCCAGACCGTCTTCAATTGAAGAAATACTCACCAAAACTTCGCAAGCACGTAGTGTTTACAGAAGTTAAGTAGGGGTTCAATACGAATCAATACATAAGAAAAACGCTGATTTAAAGCGTTTTTTCTTTTTGCCAAATGCGATATATTGCACTGTATTTCAATCCAAACTCTACCTTTTTCTCTACCTTTTTTCTTAAGACCTGGTTTGGAAAGTATGAATTTCAGTTGGACTAAAAACAGCGTAATATCAAGACTTTTCTCCGCTTTTATAAAAGCGTTTTTCCAATCAAATTCAACTAATTTTATCTAAATGGTGTGGATTTTACCCCCAAAATTACAGAGAATGGAGCTGATAAACACTAAACGTTCACACCATTAGTTAAATGATTTTTTTCATCATTTTTCTTAGATGATAGAACTTCTAATTTATTTCTTATTCAAGCAAAAACAACCTGCTATAAGTAAGAAAGAGGAAGATACAAGAAAAACACGGCGTAAAAACCGATTCAGTTCATTGTCCTCAATCCTTGTCTGCTTCATTTTCTTTTACGAGATCGTTTTGTGAATCTTTTTCAGAGAGTTTTTGATCAATATACTTGTCAATGTTTTCATAAAATTCCTTGGTCGCTTCACTATCTAATGTTGGCGAGTTCTGAACTTGATTCACTTTCAATTGAACAGATTGAATACCGTAAGAGGCTTGTTTTTGGTGGAGTGTTTCTAATTCTTCTTCTGAAATCGGATCTCCAACAACCGTCAAGACCAATTCATTGTTACTTGACTTGTAGACTTGATTAATAACCGTATAATTGGCGAACTCTTTTCCTACAAACTGTTTGATCCCTTCTTTGCGCGCTTGTTCTATTGTCAGAGTAACTGCCGAATAGCTAGCTGGAAGAATCAACAATACAATCAAAGATATCAAGCCAATTCTCATTTTAATGCTCAGCTCTTTAAATGAAGTTAAAGGAGATTTTCTCATCAAAATTCTTGTTCCAACAATGTTGGCTAGCATGATAAAGACACAGTTGATCAAGAAAAGATAGAGAGCCCCCAATAAAAATCGTACATTCCCATTAGCTAAACCATAGCCAGCAGTACAGATAGGCGGCATCAGAGCTGTAGCAATGGCTACTCCTGGCACGATATTGTTTGCTTCTTTTTTCCTTGAACCGATCACACCAGCAATCCCACCAGCAATAGCAATGAGGACATCCCAAATGGTTGGAGAGGTTCGTGCAATCAACTCGCTACTTGCATAAGACAAGGGAGAAATCCAGAAATACAGAGTCGAGACAAGCAAACTGACCAACACTTGAGTCAATAAAACCTCTAGAGATTGCTTGATTAAACGCGTATCAAAAATAGCTAAACCGAATCCCAGTCCAACAATCGGTGTCATGAGAGGTGAAATCAACATGGCTCCTATAATGACAGCTGTTGAATTCATATTTAGTCCGATAGAGGCAATAAAAATTGCACACATCAAAATCGCTGTATCTCTCAATCGAACATGAAGGTCATCGTATAATTTCTCACGGTATTCCCGTGTTGAATAATTGGCAGTCATTTGTCCTCTCCTCTTTCCTTATTTAAATTGGTATAATAATTAAAAATAACAGCTGATAAACAGCCAAAAAATATGAGCCCATAAATCGTCAAGAAGACACTGGTAATCCTTCCAATCAAGGTCACAGCTAGGAGATCCCCGTAGCCGACAGTCGTCGAAGTCACAAAAGCATACCAAAGACCGTCTCCGTAATTTGTGATAGCAGGTTCAACTAGGAAAAGCACGCCTCCTGACCCAAAAACAAAGGTCACAAAACTCAGAGCAAACCGAGTAAAACCCGTAACCTGCATAATATGCCATAACATTTTTAAACGTTTCATTTGTTCTCCTTATTCATACTAGCTCCTGACCGAGCCGTTTTTTTCCAATAATCAAAGTGAAGATAGGACATGATCTCCATCAGAGAAAGATAGACAAACTGATAGATCTGATTTAAGCTGATTATCAACTGATATTGTTTGAAAAATGACTGGAAGAAAGACCAGATATGACTGTCTTGAATCAGTCCCTTCTTAATATCAGACAGGATATTAGCTAAAGCTCCCAAGGACTGAAACGGTAAATCCTTGACATTTATATAGATCCGGTCCACCACATCATTCAGACTGGTATCTTGGATGGCATGAAATTCTCCAAAGAGAACTCCTGCCGCTCCAAGAGTAGAAACAAATTCCACCAAATAATTTCTGAGGAAATTTTCTCAACCTTTTCCCATAATGTGTTTAGTGCCATCCATAACGATCCCAACCAGAAAAAGGAAAGAAAACAAGCAAAGAAATTTTGCCGTAAATCCCAAAAAGCTTCAAGACTTGGTGTTGTTGGTTTTTCTAACTCTAAAACCAAGATGGTCATAATAATTGCTAGAACAGCATCTGTCAATACAATTAATCTGTCTTTCTTCATCGGATTACGTTGCCTTTCATTTTGTAGTATTCTATCTCATCGTATAATATTTATTAATCTTAAATATTGGATAGTCACTTCATATTTTGAGTACAAACAAGATACACTAAAAAGCATGTATCTGTCATATTTTATTTAACTTTAGAAATATTCATCCATCTAATCAATAAATATATCATATTTCACAATAAATGACTACTATCAAAGATACATTTTCTTTCAGATTTCTCCCTTTTAAACTTGGCTAACTTGACCTGCATTACCTAGGTCGCTTTGCTTTAAATTATACTTTTTTCTTAAAGATTTGCTACGAGTAGTCTTTCATGTGAGTAATTTTTATCAAAAAATTTCATAGATAAGTCCTATATATAATCATGATAAAGTAGTAAAAATAGTTGTTATCCTAGTTGATTAAAAAAGTCTTTGATTTCCTCATCTTTTATAAAATAATATATAATTTTCCCCTCTCTTCTAGTATCCAAGATGTTTTGATTGGCTAGTTTACGAAGATGGTGGGAGGCAGATGCCATACTGAGATTTAGTAAACAGGCTATATCACAGACACAGAGTTCTTCAACAGCAAGGAGATAAAAGATGATATTTATCTGTTTATTATCGGTAAACTTTGATAAAATACGAAGTGATTTTTGGACTTTTTCCTTTTCAAGGTAGTTCGTTGCGGTTGTAACATTTTGCTGATTTATAATATTCACTTGGCAGATACTATCTTTTTTCATAATTTTTTCTCCTAGCCGAACACAGTCCTTAGCATGTTAAAGCTGTTGTTTTCAATCAGGATATACATCCCCAGTCCTAAATAAACAACGGCAATAAACCATCTGCTATATTTTTCCAAAGTTTCTCCAACAGAAGGGACTTGTGCCAATTTTTGGGCAGAAAAAACCAAGAGATAAATCATGACTAGAAAGGTAAGTAAAGCCACTATCAAATTCGCTAAATTTAAGGTAATAAAATATGGGACAAAAACACCAATATTGTCAGCACCACAACTTGCAAAAGTAATCATAGCGACTAGAAAAATCAGGTTTTTATTATCTTTGCGCAAACCATCTTTTGCAATAGCTTCTCCATCAGAATCTCCTAAAAGCAAAACTTTGAGTCCTAGGAAAATTGGAATCAAACCGAGCAAACCTAAAATCTCTTTACTAGGAATATAATTTAAGACAAATGCAAAAAGTAAACTTAGCAATATTAGACTAACAGAGCCTAGAAATTGTCCTAAATAGATGTTAATGATGTCTTTTCTGCTTTTTCTTTTGGCAAAAAATAACATTAGGATAATAAGTAAGTCTACGGCTGTCCCAGAATACAGGATTATTGAAGTAACAACATTTTGAACCATAAAGCACCTCATTCAAATATATTTTTGAATGTATTTTAACATTAAACTTTGTAGATGTCAACTTCAGCTCCATCAAAATATAGATAAGAAGGTAGTGTCCCAAACATTAAAAAGCCCTGCCATCGAAATGATAGCAGGGCTTAACTTCAATATCCAGATGATATATTTATCTAAAAAAGGTAGAGTAAAAGGTAGAGTTTTTATTGATTTGTAGTGCGATATAATGAGTTTCCAAAAATCAAAAATCGCTTAAAATCAATATTTTGACATCTATTGACGTGTACTGAAACCCTTACTTAACCTCTGTAAGGATATAATTACGGTACCAGTATATCATAAATAATAACAAAATCTTGACTTTCCGAAAAAAAAGTATTTTCCGGAAAAATATCGAAATTAAATCAAAACTAAAAATATCTCATACATTTGAACTGCACCCCAAAAGTTAGACAGAAAAAATCTAACTTTTGGGGTGCAGTTCATCAAAGGTGCTTTTCATTTTAAAAAACTTGTGGAAAAACTTCATCCCATATATCTACTAAGCTTTTCCCGTCAAATACTTTAGCTTCCATAGCTTCATCAATTGTATCAAACTGCTGACCTTCATAATCATAACCAACTACACATATACTCGATAAAAAGCAAGCACCTCGGCTATTATAATTAAATTCAAGATCTTTGTCTAAATATTTTTTAATTTCATCCTTTTTCATATAGGACCATCCCAACTAAAACAATCTCAACAAACAAGATTTTTTCCTTAGATTCTATTCCCACTACTAGCTTTCTATGATGCTGACGATTTCATCTTCAAAATATTCATAAAGAGTTCCATCAACATCTACCAGCAAGGAGTCAATCTCCTCGTCATTGTCAGAGGCGTCACAATAGTCTTCTACAAATCCTCTAACTACCGCGCCATTTTTTAACGTGATAATTACATCTGTACGGTTAAATTTCCAGAGTGTCATTTAAATATTCCTTTCAATATTGGCTAATTGCTTTGCTTTTTCGTAGTAAGGTGTTAAGAAATCGATAAAACCTTGTTTGTCGCTTGGATCATGTTCCTCTAAAAATATCATCAACTCAAAGTCATTGAGAGCGTCAAACATTTCAGAGTTTTCATTATCCCAAGCCTCGGAAAATTCCGCATCTTCTCCAAAAAGAGCGTTAAACGTAAAGGAAAAATCCCAAAAATTATCAATCTGACCACTGACTGTTTGCTGGAGCATGTCTAATACTTGTTGACTATAACCCATTACCCATCCCCTCCTAATAAGAACGTTGTAGCATATTGAGCTACGTTCCAAAAATTTAACAGACAAAATCTAATTTTTGGGGTGCAGTTCATTCATCAAAGATGATTTTTATTTTAATAATACTGCACTTCAATTCCATCCATAATTTCTACTAAAGTGTTATCGTCAATTTTTAGAGAAATCAGATCAATGAATGATGATACCTGGTATTCCTTATCTCCAATCACCACTACAATATCATGAACAGAATTAGGAAAAATCCCACATACTTGACCATTATAATCAAAAGAGGCATCCCAACCATTGTCATATAACTCTTGTAAATCATCTAATATTGCCATATAAACTAAATCCTTTTCCATAGTGTTTTCTTTCAAATAAGGCAGGTAAAAGCACCTAGATTGTTCTAAGTCCTATGAGATTGTTTTAATCGAGACAATCTCACTCTCAAAGAGAGAAATTTCAGTAGCTTCATCTGGACTAGGATTAGCAATGAGAATAGTGATTTCATCTTGCTCATCATTGTCCATTTCGTCAACAAAGTCTATGACACGTCCCTTGATTATCTTATCGCAATTAGTGACTATCTGAACCCTTGATCGAAGATACTTCCAAAGCTGTTTACTCATTTATTTTCCTCTCTGCTATTTTTTCGATAGTTCTTATACTTTTTATAGTTAGTCGATAAAATCGCCTAGGTTGAACTAAGCACTAATAATTTTGATTTTCTTGATAATATCTTCAGGATATGAGCGATCACCTATAACTATTTCGTCAGGACCATCTAAATCATAACCGTCAAACCAATCAACCACCCTACCCTTGATGGAGGTCCCATCTTCTAAAATAAGGCGAACATTTTTATCAACATATTCCCATAATTTCATTAAGTTCCTTCTCTCTAACATCGGAACAATATGACCCAATATTAGTTATTTACTAATGGCTTTTAGTTCCTGTTAAAAGCATTATAGCACACCTTACTTGCTAAAGTACAACAAGCACCCCATTAGACTAACCTGCTACTTTGCTTTCTTGTAAAAATGTTGTATACTTAAGTAAATAAAGGAAGTAATCTTGTTCCCCCCTGTCTACTATGTGGTCGGAATGATGGTTACTTCTTTTTTCCCCCTTACTATCTCAATAGCCTTGTATTTAAAAGTTTTTTAGGCTATAATTAAATTAACGAATAGAGGTTTTCCATCTCCCCTTGAAACAGATCTTTCTGCGGTAGGAGGTGGGACGCCTCTATTTGTTTTTTAAGTCAAAATGATGTAAAATTAATTCAAGAAAGAAGTGTGGTTTTCCCGCCTAAAAGCTCTATAGCTGTGGGAGGGTCACGCTTCTTTTTACCTCTCAAAAGAGAACGCAAAAAAAGCCGTCTCATTCTTTGAAGCAGCAATGAAATCAATCTAGCAAATATCTAAGCAAACCCAGAAATCAACCTTTTAAGACAAAGCAAAAAGCCCACTGTTGTAGGCTTTCTGTAAGATATTTCTTAAAATTAAAGCATCTTGTTGTAGAATTCAACGACAAGTGCTTCGTTGATTTCTGGGTTGATTTCGTCGCGTTCTGGCAAGCGAGTCAATGAACCTTCCAATTTTTCAGCATCGAATGATACGAATGCTGGACGTCCAAGAGTAGCTTCTACTGCTTCAAGGATTGCTGGAACTTTCAATGATTTTTCACGAACTGAGATCACTTGACCTGGAGTTACGCGGTATGATGGGATATCAACGCGTTTTCCGTCAACAAGGATGTGACCGTGGTTTACGAATTGACGAGCTTGACGACGAGTAGTCGCAAGACCAAGACGGTAAACAACGTTATCCAAACGACGTTCCAAAAGAAGCATGAAGTTGAAACCTAGGATTCCGCCTTTGATTTTTGTAGCTTGTACGAACAAGTTACGGAATTGTTTTTCACCTACACCGTAAGTGAAACGAAGTTTTTGTTTTTCAGCCAATTGCAAACCGTATTCTGACAATTTAGAACGGTTGTTTGGTCCGTGTTGTCCTGGTACGTAGTTACGACGTGCCAATTCTTTACCTGTACCTGTAAGTGAAAGGCCAAGGCGACGAGCTTGTTTCCAAGATGGTCCTGTATAACGTGACATATGTATGTCCTCCTGATATAAATAATATTTGGCGGAAATAGTCACTTAGAAAGCCCTGATTCGTGCAGATGCCCTTCGCCTAAACAGCCAAGGTTACTTGTCATAAGACACCTGTTGACGAGCTTCATGCTTTCCTGCTGCTATTTCACACAAAGGCTATTATACCATGAAAAGCTAGATATGTAAAGGGATTTTACAGCTTTATTTCAAATTGAGGCTGAATGTAAATTTGCTTCCTAAGCCATATTGACTTTCTGCTGTGATTTCGCCACCAAGCTGATGGGCTAGTTCGCGTGCAATCGCAAGTCCTAATCCATGTCCACCTGTCTTCATATTGCGCGAAGTTTCTACACGATAAAGTCGTTTAAAGATCTTTTCCAAATCCTCAGGAAGGATTCCCTGACCCTCGTCTTTCACACTGATTCTCAGCTCTTGTTCTGTTAATTGGGCAAGAACCTCGATTCTGGTTCCTGGTTCTGAATATTTAAAGGCATTGTTTAACAAATTGACCAGAATGCGAGAAAGTTTGTCAGAATGGCTCTTGATTTTCGCCGACTCAGGTGATACTTGAATGTAAACATCTCGCTCCTCTTGTTCAATCTGGAGTTGAAATTCACTCATTGACTCAATCAACAGCTGATCTAAAAAGACCTCTTCGACTTCTTCATCAGCAGTATCTTGAGGTTGGGTGTTAAGAGTCAGAACATCCAATTCCTCCACTAGCTTGTTTAGACGCTCGGTTTGCCGACCAATCGTGGCTAAGTAGTGGAGTCGCTCCTCTTCCTTAATCACTCCATCTAGAATTCCCTCCACAGTAACCTGAATGGAGGTAATGGGAGTTTTAATATCGTGAGAGAGCTGCGCAATCATCATTCTCTTTTCTTGCTCGCTCTCATCAAGTGATTGAAAGGTGGCTTGCAAATTGTGGGACATGTCATTAAAAGCCTGGCCCAGCTCTTGAAATTCTAATGGTCCCTTGGTTTCAATTTCTGTGCTGAAATCCTTGCTTGCTATATCCTGAGCTTGTTTTTTCAAATGTTTCAGAGAAGAGAACACTGGCGACAAAAGAAAGATGCTCACTGCAGCGCCAATGAAACTAGCAATCAAGGTCATTCCAACGAGAAAGTAAACTTCACTTTTCTCGATCAACATCCGTTGGACTGCCCAGAAAACGACCAAAATCGTTAGTAGAGTCGACACTAGATACCCCACTAAAATATAGTTTTTTAATTTCATGTTCTACCTCTTGGTCTTTCCATCTTATAACCCAAACCCCAGACAGTTTTGATAGCAGGAGCATTTGAATTCGTATACTTGGTCAACTCTTGCCTCAAAGCATGGATATGAACATTGAGTGTATTGGTATCATCCACATAGTCCTCTTGCCATACCTTCTCATAAAGTTCCGTCTTTGAAAAGACTCTCTCGGGATTGCTGGCTAATATCCATAGAAGTTCAAAGGATTTTACTGTCAATTCCAAAGGTTGCTCCCCAATGCGAACCTCATGAGTCACATGGTTGATCACTAAGTCACCAAACTCGATCTGTTCTGTCTCTCCTCCACGGCTAAGGCGACGCAAGATATTATTCACTCTTAAAACCAATTCGCGTGGGCTAAAGGGTTTGACTATAAAATCATCTGCCCCCAAACTTAATCCATAAATCTTATCCTGTTCGCTTGTCTTAGCAGTTGTAAAGAGGAAGGGTTGATCCGGAGCGATATACTGAACTTCACTGATAAAATCATACCCGTCCATATTGGGCATCATGATATCTGTGATAATGAGGTCGATAGATTTTTTTCTGAAAAGCTCTAATCCCTCCTTGCCATCATGGGCGACCAAAACGTCGTAACCCGCCTGTATAAGATAGCGGTGTTGAATATCTAGAATATCTATTTCATCATCAACCAGCAAAATTGTCTTTTTCATCTGACACTCCTTCGATAAAAACAGTGTTATACTTGCTTTAGTATAACACTATTTTCTCTAATGTTTAAATGATTTGAATCTTAATCTTCTCGTTTGGTTGTCAAACCCAAAAGTCCAACAAGACCTGCCAAGGCTAGACCAAAGATACCAAGGCCTGCTGTAGCCGTTTTAGCTTCCCCAGTATTTGGTAGCATCGCTTTATCATCTTTTTTCATCATATTAGCCATTGGGCTAGAAGCTGGTTGATCTACTTTCATATCTGACATATGGTTATTTGTACCCATCACACCCTCAGTCGTACCTGTAGAGCCTGTTTCAGAAGGCTTCGTATTCATCTGACCTTGTTGAGATGGTATTGTCGCCATTTCTTTTCCACGAAGTTGAATCGTTACTTGACGAGTAGCAATCAGATTGGTCAAATCAGGTTTGCCATCTTTAGATCCATAGACTTTAACAGTAGCTAGGTATGTATGGGTTCCGTTAGCTCGAAGTTGATCCAGCAAGGCCTGACCATCTTTGCCAACCGTATTGCCATTCAAATCCACTTCGTAGAAATATTGACCTTTAGCCAAGCCTTCAAGTGGCAATAGAGCAGGATTTTTAGCTGTTCCGTTGTCGGACCATGGGGCTTTGTCTGAGGCTTTTAACAAGAGGCGAGTCAACATACCATCTCCACCAAAAGCTTCGTACGGAATAACTTGGTTGACACCAGCCAAGAAAGGTCCAGGAACCTTAGCCTTATCAAGGTAGCTAGCTGGAACATCAATCATGTCTTTGACATTGTTAACAACAGACTCTTTAACCTGATTTGGTGTGGTCAAGCCATTCAAATTAACAGCCAAATCCTTAGTCGCTACGAGATTGGTTAAGTCAGGCTTGCCGTCTTTTGCACCGTACACCTTGATGGTTGCCTTATAGCTTTGTGTACCATTTTGTTTCAAAAGGTCAAGCAGCTCTTTGTCAGATTTTCCTTGGGTGCCTGCCAAGTCTACTTCGTAGAAGTAAAGGCCTTTGCCCAATTTCTCTACCGGTGGGAGAGCGGGATTTTTAGCTGTTCCGTTGTCTGACCATGGAGCCTTGTCGGATGCTTTCAAGATCAGGCGAGTCAACATGCCATCACCAGCGAAGAATTCGTATGGAATGACTTGGTTGACACCAGCTGTAAATGGTCCTGGGAAATTGGCTTTGTCAAGGTAGCTAGCTGGGACATCTACTGTGTCTTTGGTGTTGTCAGCCACACCTTTTTGTACTTCAGCTGGGGTGGTCAAACCATTCAAGTTAACATCCAAATCCTTAGTCGCTACCAGGTTAGTTAAGTCAGGCTTGCCGTCTTTTGCACCGTACACCTTGATGGTTGCCTTATAGCTTTGTGTACCATTTTGTTTCAAAAGGTCAAGCAGCTCTTTGTCAGATTTTCCTTGGGTGCCTGCTAAATCCACTTCATAGAAGTAAAGACCTTTGCCCAATTTCTCTACTGGTGGAAGGGCGGGATTTTTAGCTGAACCGTTGTCTGACCATGGAGCCTTATCAGATGCTTTCAAGATAAGGCGAGTCAACATGCCGTCACCAGCGAAGAATTCGTATGGAATGACTTGGTTGACACCGGCTGTAAATGGTCCTGGGAAATTGGCTTTGTCAAGGTAGCTAGCCGGAACATCTACTGTATCTTTGGTGTTATCAGCCACACCTTTTTGTACTTCAGCTGGGGTGGTCAAACCATTCAAGTTGACATCCAAATTTTTAGTTGCTACAAGGTTGCTCAAGTCTGCCTTGCCGTCTTTCGCACCGTACACTTTGATGGTAGCCTTATAGCTTTGCGTGCCATTTTGTTTCAAGAGGTCAAGTAGCTCTTTGTCAGATTTACCTTGGGTGCCTGCTAAATCCACTTCATAGAAGTAAAGGCCTTTGCCCAATTTCTCTACTGGTGGGAGAGCTGGATTTTTAGCTGTTCCGTTATCTGACCATGGAGCCTTATCAGAGGCTTTCAAGATAAGACGAGTCAGCATGCCATCACCAGCAAAGAATTCATATGGAATGACTTGATTGACACCAGCTGTAAATGGTCCTGGGAAATTGGCTTTGTCAAGGTAGCTAGCTGGGACATCTACTGTATCTTTTGTATTGTCAGCCACACCTTTTTGTACTTCAGCTGGGGTGGTCGCTGGTTGCGCTTCACTAGCTTCACGGTCTTGTCCAGAAACTGTAGGCGCAGGACTTTCCACAGGTTTAACTGCATCTTCTGTTTGTTTCTTAGAGTCAGGTTGTGCTTGTACTTCTTCTTTTGGCGCTACTGCCGGCTCTTTAGCAGTTGCGTCCGCTTTTTCTGAAGAGCTTGTCGTATCCACACTTGCTTTAGGTGTTGGAATAGACTGTTCTGAAGGAAGAGCTACATCGACTGCTTTTTTGAGAATCTCTGCTGGTAAGTCGCTCTTTTCACTCACCGAAGTTGCGTCTGGCACGACTTGGGCAGGAGTCGGATTGACGATATCAGCGCGTGCAGAACTTGGTTGACCGACTAGGACAAAGAAGCCACTAGCCACAACAACTGAAGCAACACCGACACTGAGACGGCGAATAGACCAACGAGTATATCTCTGATTTGGATTGAATTTCATAGGATTCTCCTTAGAGTTTTCTTTTTTTTTTGATGACTCTAGTATAATCTCCTAAAATTAAAAAGGATTAAGAAAAAGTTAAAATTTTTCTTAAATCCCTCTTATAAAATACTTATATTGACTCGTTAATTATTTGGAAAGAGAGTGCCCTTCCTCTCCTACTCACTTAGCTCTGCCAAGGTGTCCAAATGTTGGTTATTAATGACGGCCATGATGTAGGCATCTGCCTGCAAGAGGTCATTGGGTCCAAATTGGACATCCAGAGGAGCATTTTCGTAGGCACGAAAGCCAAGTACGTTGAGGTTGTATCGCCCACGTAAATCTAGCTGACTGAGACTTTTACCTACCCACGATTGAGGGATTTTCATCTCGACAATCGATACATTCTTGTCTAGCTGAAAGACGTCTACGCTGTTATGAAAGAGGATGGTCTGTGCCAATGAGCGTCCCATTTCAAACTCTGGTGAGATGACTGCGTCTGCCCCGATTTTTTCTAGAACCTTTTTAGCTGTATGACTTTTGACCTTGGCAATAACAGTCGGCACTCCTAGACTCTTGCAGTGCATAACCGCGAGAACACTGGACTCCAGATTTTCACCCGTTGCGACAACTACGGTATCACAGGTGTCAATCCCCGCTGATAGAAGGAGTTCTTCATCCGTGATATCTCCAACTACCCCACGCGCCAGCACAGGTTCAAATTGATTAATGCGTTCCTCGTGGTCATCAATAGCAATGATATTCATGTCATGCTTGGCTAGGGCAGCCAAAACACTGCTCCCAAAAATTCCCAAGCCTAAAATTCCAATTGTCCGATCTGACATCGTTCTTCCTTTCTTATCCGATAGTGATATCTGCTTTCATATAGTGAATCGTATCTTTCTTGTCTGGCTGGTATTCTGCTACACTGACCAGTAGTGTCAAGGGACCAATACGGCCGATAAACATCAACAACATAACGATACTGAGGGCTATCTTGCCTAGCTCTGGTGTTAAATTTGCCGTCACCCCAACTGTCGCAAGGGCTGAAATGGTCTCAAACATGAGGTAGATAAAGCGCGGATTTCCCTCTGCTGTTATTCCTAGCAGGATCAAGCCCAGCAAGAAAGTTAGCAAGAAGATAATAAAGACACTGAAAGATTTTTGCACGGTTCGGGGTTCAATGGTCCTCCGAGCCACATTGGCATGAGGCAAGCCCAATAGTTCGCTACGAGCAAAGACCAACAAGACAAAGAAGGTCGTAATCTTGAGCCCGCCTGCTGTCCCTCCAGGTGCCCCGCCCAGAAACATCTGCAAGATGTAGATCAGTAAGGTAACTGGTCTAGCCTGGGTGTAGTCAATGGAAGCAAAGCCTGCCGTTCTCATACTGACTGTCTGGAAGAAACTAACCAGCAGTTTCTCTGGAGCGCTGAGATTTCCAATCGTCCCAGGATTATTCCACTCAATTAAGAGAGTCGATACTGTTCCAAAGAGCAGAATTCCCGCCGTTAAAAAGAGAACCAGCTTGGTATGGAAACGCAGGCGGCGTTTTTTCTTCTTCCCAAACTGGGTCGCTAGGTCAAACCAGACCATAAATCCTAGACCACCAGTGATAATCAAGCCTGCAATCACTAGATTGATCAAGGGATCCGTTTGAAAGGCTACCAAACTCGTACTTCCAAAATTATCAAATCCAGCATTACAGAAAGCTGAAACAGCCAAAAAGATAGAGGTTAGAATCCCTCGCCCCCAGCCAAATTCGGGGATAAAGCGAAAACTCAAGAGAAAGGCACCAATTCCTTCCACCAAAAAAGTCGTCAGAAAGATTGAGCGGATGAAGTCCTTTAGAGACTGGGTTTCTCCATAACTGAAACTTTCTTGAATAGTCTCACGACCACGAAGGCTGAGCTTTTGCTTGCCTTGGATATAAAAGATTCCGATAAAGGTCATGAGCCCCAAACCACCAATCTGGATCAAAATCATACAGATCAACTGGCCCCAGATATTATAAGTCGAAGCCACTGGCAGAGTGAAAAGCCCTGTCACACAGACCATGGACACGGTCGTAAAGAGATGGTCAAAGTAGGTCGCTTGTGACGTTTCTGCTTGCACAAAGGGGAGACTTAAAAGGAGAGAACCCAAGAAGATTACTAGGGCAAAACTTAAAAAGATGCGACGGGCTGGCGACAAGCGTCCCAGTATCGTCTTGATTTTTTCCAAAAAAGATTTGAATAACATAACTACATTCTACCATAAAAACAGTCAGAACACTCACATGTGGTGCACAATGGCAAGACAGAGTTCGAGTGCCTTATCAAAAGCTTCTGAGCCCCAGTCACGACTGTCGTAGTTGTCCAGATCCGCTAAGGAATCTGCAGTAAAGAGCAATTCTCCCCAGACAACACCACGTAGCTGAGCCACTGCCGCAAGAGCCGAGCACTCCATTTCCACAACAGCGCAGCCTTCTTCCTTGCGATAGGCAACCTTTTCAGCCGTCTCTCGGTAAAAACCATCTGTCGTCCAGGTCATAACTTCCTCATAAGGAATGCCTCTTTGCTCCAAAACTTGCTCAATGGCAGAGACAGCCTCAATCTGCATCTCCATATAACGAGAAGGCGCTACATAATGGTAGCTGGTCCCCTCATCTCGCAGAGCGCGAACAGGGACGAGAAAGGCATTTTCCTCTATATCGGCTAGGACGCCACAGGTTCCAGTGGAAATGATTTGCTCCACACCATAGCCAATCAACCAATCCATAAACTGGGCAGCTGGGGCAGAACCCACGGGCGCCTGGGTTAGACAAATCGTCTCACCCTTGTAGTTGATGACATAGACTGGATAAGCCTTGGTGGCAGAAACGAACTCACCAACACAGTCCGCTCCTGCTTCCTGAGCGTAGCGGTCAATCTCTTCCTCCAAAAATGCATAGATGCACTTTTTTGGCAACTTTAAGTCCAATCCCTCATGTGTTGGCATAAGGACCGCCTGGGGATTGTCATCAAACTCCAAAATGGGAATCGCATGTTTCTGAATCATAGCCCACCTCCTCTAATTTTGTACTATTGTATCAAAAGCTGACGGAGTGTCAAGGAGTTGTCTTTATCAGTCCAGAAATCTCCTCTTCCATACATTTAAGAAATCGTTGCTCTGCTGGAGAGGTCGGTTTCTGTTTTAGTAAAGTGATTGAGGACTATCACCAAAATACCAAATTCAACAATAAAAAAGCACGAATCTGCATCAGGTAATGTATACCCTTTTATATTATCTTGTACAAGAAGTCAAACCAATAGAATCTAGCCTCCATTTTGTCTAGGCCTACTCTATTTCCACAAAGCACCCAAAATCTGTTTTTCTAATAAGTCTAGGTCCTCTTCCTTTATTTCTCCGTTGTCGCTAACGATATAAAGTTGAGCGAAGTAAGCCAACAATGGACCAACACAAATACGAACCATTTGAGGAATCGTTATCTCTGGATTTACACGTGGATCTGCTAGCAATTCCTTATGAAGCACTCGAAGTTTATCTTGAATAGCATTCCAGATAAAAATCTGTTCATTTTTTAGTTTCTTATTTGAAAAACTCTCCTGCAGAATGATTTTCATCAAAGCACGATTTTTTTTGAGATAGCTCATACGATCGTGGACGAGATAACGAACCCTCTCTTCTGTCGTTTCAAAAGCTAAGAGTTCCTCAAAAAAACTACCGAAAATGCTTGGGACTACAGGATGTAAAATAGCCGTCAGTAGATCATCCTTCGTCTTAAAATACTTAAACAAAGTTGCCTGGCTTAGTCCAGCACGCTCAGCTATGTGAAGAGTTGAGGTCCCATGGTAACTCCTAGTTGATATGAGATCCACTGCTGCCTGCATGATTTTTTTCTTTCCTTGAGGGTAATTCGCTTCTTCTAAGTAATCTTCAAACGATTCAAAAACAGTCTTATCCATCTAATCTTCACACCTTTTTAGCATTATTTATGTTGATTTCTAAACTTTACGATAACGACGCAATCCAACAATATTGAGAATTGTTAAAATGATCAAGAAAATCATTAAAACACCAAGATTTGGCAAAATATCACCAAGATTGTGTCCGTAAAGAATAATCTGGCTTATTGCATCACCAGAATAGGTTAATGGCAAAAATTTCCCCACAGTTGGAGCCCATTCTCCCATGGATGACAATGGAATAATTCCTGAGAAAAAAAGTTGGGGCATAATCACGAGAGGAATAAATTGCATCATTTGGAATTCTGATTTTGCTAGAGTAGACAAGAGAATTCCAAAAGCTAGTGCTACAAGAGCCAGTACCACATTAACTATTATAACATTTAAAATACTTCCTACAACTTCTACATCTAGTAGCCAAATTGCTGCTAAGACGACAACTGCCGTTTGAAAAATCGCAATAATACCGTAAGACAACATATAGCCATAGACGATTTCAGATCGTTTCACTGGTGTTGCTAACAAACGTTCTAGTGTTCCACTGGTGCGCTCTTTCAAAAGCGCCATACCTGAAATCAAAAAGACAAAGAAGAAAACTACAAAACCTATCAAAACCGGAATCATACTGGTAAAGAAGCTTGTATTTTCATCTCCATATTGGTAAGATTCTTTGATTTCAGGCGCCTTTTCATCTAATTTCAATTGTGGAAGAGCTTGTTTGACACGAGATAGTAACTGATCGGTGCCTTCATTGACGATACTTGTTCGTAACACTTGTCGTGTCATAGTTGTTTTAGAAGCATCCGTATTTGCGTAGTCGACCTGATACTCACCGTCTTTATAAGAAATCACAGCATCGACTTTTTCATTTGCTAGCGCTTCTTTGGCCTGATCTAAGTCTTGATAAGTCTCGATGTCCACATGATCAAGCTCATCCATTTTCGTTACCAAACCAGTTGGTAGATCTTGTGTCGCTAACTTGACATTCACGGTTGTACTAGCTGAAAACATGAGGTTCATCAACCACATGATAAAAACAGGTGCTATAAACATCAGGGCTAGAGTTCGTTTGTCACGAAGTAATTCTTTGATGACTTTTTTTGCAATCGCTATTGTTCTCATTTTACTCACCTTCTGCTTTTAAAAATACTTCTTCAATACTTGAAACTTGATAACTTTCTTTTAAGTGTTGCGGTGTATCAAAAGCAATGATTTTTCCGCCTAATAATAAGCCGACCTTATCCGTCAACTCTGCTTCATTCATAACATGGGTAGTAACTAATATCCCTACCCCATTGTCTCTAAGCGCGAATAATTCTTTCCAGATTTTCTTTCGAAGAGAAGGGTCGATTCCAACTGTCGGTTCGTCCAAAATCAAGAGTTGAGGATTTCCCAACAGCGCGATAGCAAGAGACAAACGCCGTTTCATTCCTCCAGAATAACCAGATACCGCCTTGTTTAAGTAGTCTGTCAGATCTACTACTTGAGCTATATGAGCAATTTCCGCCTTTAGGTCTTTTTTAGAAAGCCCCTTTAGCTGACCAAAAAATTCCAGATTTTCTTGACCAGACAAGGACTCGTATAAAGCATCTGATTGGGCCATATAGCCAATATCTCCTAAAATATGACGATTGGGCATAGTGTGATTTAACACTAAAGCTAGGCCTCCATCAGCCTTTTCCATTCCTAACGTAGTCTTAATCATAGTTGATTTACCAGCACCAGACGGACCAATTAATCCTATAATTTCTCCTAGCTGCAATTCAAAGCTGACATGATTCAGAACTATTTGTTGGTCAAAAGATTTTACTAAATCTTGTAAATGTAGCAATTTTTTCATATGCTTCCTCCTAGGTGAGTGGGTACTCACTTTTTAAATCACAGAAGCTATTATAGTGAGTAATCACTCACTTGTCAAGAGAAAGGGTTAAATTCTTTAAAAAAATAAAACACCAGATTCGTATCTGATGTTTATGATGCACATGTCTTATTTCTAAAAATGTTTTTGAACTTCCTCTCTATACTCCGAAATGGTCTTTCCTGTCCACTTTTTAAAGGCCTATTCTTCCTCTACTTTTCTCAGCTAATCCAACCATCGTCATCACAATAGCAACCTTGATAACCTTAGCTACGGAAATTCACTTTATCCGTTTTTATATGAAACAGACTAAGAAATTTTCAAGACCTAATTGGGAGTTATTTTAGCTACAATCCACCTCTCAAACACAAAAACTCTCCCTTCTCTTTCGAGAAAGGAGATTCTTTTTTATCCTTGTCCGCCAGGGGTTGGACCGCCGCCTTGAGGTCCTCCATTTGGTCCACCACCTCCAGGCATAGAGTTGACGATTTCAGTTTGTTTTTCACCGTTGAGATAGATATCTCCGCCTGTGTAGGTCGCTGTTCCATCAAAGTCAAAACCTGTTTGACCAGTCATTTTAATGGTTCCGCCTGTGACTGTGATATTGCCGTTCGAGTCGATTGGATCTGTGTCTCCTTGGCCGACTTCTACTGTCAGGTTCCCACCGTTCATGGTAAAGAAGATTTCACTCTGTTGGGCGTTTTTATTAGCTGCATTGACTCCATCATCTGTTGAGTAGATGCTAATGTCCCCACCGTTGATAGTGATGGACTTACCTTCAAGTCCTTCTGTCGAATTCTTGACGGTGTAGGTACCACTATCGATAACCAGGTCTCCAGAAGCGTGGATGCCATCATCTCCTGCTGTAACGGTGATGTTGTTGTTGGATAGGTACATGGTTCCGACTGAAGTATCCTCATCATTGTCCACCTTGACTCCATCCTCTTTGGCATCAATGGTCATGGTCGTACCAGTGATGTTGAGTTCATCATTGACATTAAAGGCATCGCCAACCGCTGTGATGTTATAAGTTCCACCCGTGATGTGGAGGGTGTCGTTGGCCTTGATACCGTTGTTCTTCTTGCCTTCTACATTAAGAGTGCCTTTCCCGTTGATGGTTAAATCCACCTTAGAAAATAAGGCTGCGTCGGCTTTTTCGTCGCTGTTCGTGCTTGAGTCAGAGAGACTGTTGGTGGTTCCCTCTGCTAGAGTTAAGTAGACATGGCCAGCTGATGTCGCAGATATCGCTGCATTGGTATTGGTCATGGTCGCACCTTTTAGGACTAGGTGAACATCTGCCGACTTATCTGCCTCGACCTTGATCTGCACTCCGTCAGACTGACCTGAAATCACATAGGTTCCAGATTTTGTGATGGTCACTGTTGATTCAGAGACTGTCACCCCATCTCCAGAGACGTTTGCAGATGAGCCAGATAGCTCAATCTTAGAAGCTGTGCTTTCGTCATAAGAGGTATCATTGTCCTTCTCTGTAAAATAGGATAATTGATTTGTCTTTGTTGCAGTTGTTGTGGCACTATTTGTCGTTGCATTGGTATTGGATGTAGTTGTTGACTGGGCACATGCTGCCATCAGCACCATTGCCGTTAAACTCGTTGCGAGTAGGGTCCATTTTTTTGATTTCATACCTTTTTCCTCTCCTTCGTATGATATAGCTAGACAGTCTACAGAAGATTCCTGAAACGAAACTAAAACTTTTCTGAAAGTTTCCTTAAATTTAGTTTGGATTAGATTTCGCCTAGTAATTTTTAGAAAGGACTGCTAAAAACAATTTTTGAACGCTAAAATACCTTTAATAGATTTTTTAAACCAAGATTCCCCAGTGCGATATCTCCTTGACCAAGAAAGCCAAAAAGAAGAAAAATTTATAAGACTAAAGCTCATAAAAAGAACAGCCCAGGCTGTTCTTTTTAGTTTTCTTTTACTTGGATTTCCTTGATAACACGCGCAGGATTGCCAGCTAGGACGACATTGTCTCCAAAGGACTTGGTAATCACGGCCCCCGCTCCTGCCACCACGTTATTTCCTAATGTCACCCCAGAAAGGACAATAACCCCACCTCCAGCCCAGAAATTATCTCCAATGGTGATGGGCTTGCCGTATTCGACCCCTGAATTGCGTTCATGCGGATCCAGTGGATGGAGTGGGGTTAAAAACTGACAGTTGGGGCCAAGCATGGCGTTGTTCCCGATGCGAATCGGACAAACATCCAGCATGGTCAAGTTCCAATTAGAATAAAAATTTTCCCCCAGATGGATATTGACCCCATAATCGACCACCAAGCGTGGATTGATATAAAGATTTTGACCAGTTGAACCAAACCAAGTCTTGATGATTTCGGATCCCTTCAAGGGATCTTCTTCCTTGTTAAAGGCAGCCTGTTTTTGGCGAGAATCCTGAGCCAAGGCCCGCAATTCTGGGTCCGACGGACGGTAAGGCTCCCCTGCTATCATTTTCTGGTATTCGCTAGTCATCTTATCACCTCACACTTAATTTGGACCCATCATATCAAAAAGCCTTTGAAAGGTCAAGAATAGCCTGCTTTCTAGACTCTCGAAATCAATCCCCTTCAAGTTAAAACAACTTGCTTGACAAAAGCTTGACTTCATGGTTTAATATACCCCATAAGGGTATATCGGAGGAGCCTATGTTTCACTTATTATTTACAAAAATTGATAGTATTTCTACCAGAGAGTTAGAAGCTAAACTCAGAGAACCGATTCAGCTACTAGATGTTCGGACGCCTATGGAATTCCGTAGAGGTCATATCAAAAATGCCAAAAATGTTCCTTTAACGGAAATCGGATCTTACACACTTGCGACAAAAGAAACACTTTATGTCATTTGTCACTCTGGTGTGCGAAGCAAACTTGCTGCGAAAAAGCTTAAGAAAAAAGGCTATGATGTCATCAATGTACGAGGCGGTATGAGCGCTTGGACAGGCAAGGTCATCTAGAAGCATAAAATGGGCCACGCAGCCTTGAACCTTATCGAAGGTCTGAGCGACCATATCCAATGGTGTCGCTCAAAGACAATCTGACTAAGGGCCAAAATCCCTAGATACACGGACAAGTGGCGAATTTCAGGGGGCGACCCAAGGTCGATACCATCCATATCCCCTAAATGAACTAGGGGAGAGCTTGGATGAACCAGACAAGAACCAAACCTACCTCCTTAGCTGCCACAGCGTTTTGCGCAGCTAGATCACAGAGCGTATCCTCCAGCGGCAGGATTTACCGTCCAAAACCTTGACGGCGCTTATTCACTATATAAAATGGCTAATCCAGAAGGAGTTGAATATGGAAACTAATATCAGCATGGTTGACTTTTATGAAAAATACCTAAATGAAAATCTAAACCTTATCGATGTACGTGAAGTGCACGAATTCCAAGCAGGACATGTACCAGGTGCCAAAAATCTTCCGTTAAGTACCTTGGAGCAAGGTTACAAAGAACTCAAACCTGACCATGCATACCATGTCATCTGTCAAGGTGGAGTCCGTTCCGCATCTGCTTGTGAATTTCTAAGCGCCCAAGACCTCACCGTTATCAATGTAGAAGGTGGTATGAATGCTTGGCCCGGTCAAGTAGAATAATGAAAAAAACCGATTAAGTTTCTTAATCGGTTTTTTCATTTCTGCAACCCGCTGATATAGGATTCGTAGCCCGTCGCTTCTAAAAAACGAAGCACATTGATGGTATCTAAAAAGAGGTTTTCTCATTGATATTGGGGGAACTCATCCATTTGTCCAACATGATTTCTTTATCGAAATAGACTTAAAAACCTTTGTCTGCATTGTTTATCAATAGCAAATTAGTTTATTTCCGTTTAATCAGATATCGGATAGCCTTTTCTAGGCGTTCCTTTTGAGCCTCGGGGTCGTCTAGTGGTTGGTTGATACAGTCAGTGAGATTTTCAGTAATGATCATCTCAATCACGCGCTCAACGCTAGATTTCACTGCTGTCAACTGCGTAACAATATCTGCACAGTCACGATCTTCTTCAATCATCTTTTGAATCCCACGCAACTGGCCCTCTGAACGCTTCAGGCGTGTGATATACTTTGAGTTTGTCATTGATTTATCCTTGGTCACTTTTTCTTCATTATATCTCGAATAAGGGGCTTTGTCAAAATTCACTTCCTGTCTGTATTTGTGGGAGGCAACCTTTTCTCTGTATCAGAAATAAAAGATTGGTGAGCATGAAAATGGAAAAGGAACTCTGTCCTTCTTGAAGCTCGATGGGAAATAAAGTTTCCCATTAACCAACTGACTTTTATGCTTATATCTTGGACAAAAAGGCTAGGATCACTATCCCATAGACTAGAACTAGTGCCAGCCCAAATCCGATACCAAACCACTTGTAAAACTTGTCCATTCCGCTATAACGTTCGACATAGGCCCTGTTCGGCTTGTCTGGATCATACCAGACCGTCAGCTCCGAATGAAGGGGGAAATGGGTCTGCATCAAGCGTTTGAAGGAAACAAAGGAGTTGCTGTAGCGAGTGATCGAAGACGCTAGCATATCTTCTCTTGTGTAATCATTTGAAACTTTAGTAGGACCCCACGGAGTCGTGACCGTTTTAAACATAAAATACTGCAAGGTTTTCTTATAAGCAATCCCATCCACCGTGTATTCGACGATAGGTGGATACCCCTCACGAAAACGGCTATAGCCGATAACCGTTCCAGGAACGGATGACTGGGCAAGGCGGACCAACTTCTGATCTCGAAGATAGAGATAGAGAAAGGTCCCACATACAAATACAAAAGATAGGAAGATGACGATTGTCCCAACTATCAAACCAATCACTTCTTTAGTCATATGAACTCCTCCTGTTATTCTATACAGTAAAATCTCAAAACTAACTCATCCAGAAAGGACATCGATGTCCTCGAGTCTACTCTTCGGATTTTTCTTTTGACTGTTTTTCTCTCAAATCTTTTACAGATTTCGATATGATATCTCTCACCTGTTCGTCAGTAAGTCCTGGAATCTGGTAATAAGGATTATTGGATTCGCTTTTTGACGGTTTTGTTCCTGAACTTTCGGTTTTAGAACTTTGTTCAGTCGAAGACGAGGATTTCGACTCTGAGGAACTGGATTCTTTGGTCTTAGAGGAACTGGACGACTCAGACTCAGAAGACTTGGACGTTTCAGGCGCTTTAGAATCAAGCTTAGGCGGCTTGTTTACTTGGTCGTTCGGCTGTTTTACAGGTTTATAGAATAGCCCAAAAGACAGCAGCAAGGCTATCAAGATCCCAATACCAGCCAAGGTTCTTTTATTGGCTTCAGCCGAGGGAACCTTTACTCCCTTTGTACTGAGGATTTTCCATTCTGGATGCTCTTTTTCTATGGCTTTTTTCTGTCTCCTAAGAGGAGCAAGTAGAAAATGATTAAAAGGCACAATCGTTACCATAGCTACCGTTACAAGTGGGACATAATTGGAATGACTTGATACCAGTAGAACATCGAGTATAGCGAGAAGGATGAAGAGGAAACGCCCCACAAACTTACGAACTTGATGCTCTTTTTTGATCTGCAAATATCTCTCTTGTGACATTATGTGGATTACCTCACCTCTTTAACAAATAAGCAAGCACTACAACGGCGTAGGTCATGATTAACAATATAGCACTGCCGATGCCCAACAATTTATAAAGTTTGTTGATTCCACAGTATCGTTCCACATAAGCCCTGTTTGGTTTTTCAGGATCATACCATACCGTCATCTTCGAATAGACTGGGAAATGCGTTCGCATTAAGTTATTAAACGATAGAAAAGAATTACGATAAAAGGTTAGGGAATTTGCCAACATGTCCTCTCTTGTAAAGTTATCAGCTGTACTTATAGGCCCCCATGGAAGCGAAATCGTTCTGATTATAAAATACCGTAATGGCTTGCTATAAGTAGTTCCGTCAACCGTATATTCAACAATCGGAGGATTCCCAGCCTGAAAATTACTATAGCCCACAACCGTTCCCTTAACAGACGATTTGGCAAGACGTACCATCTTTTTATCCCGAAAATAAAGGTAGAGATATGTACCAGATAAAAAGATCAAGGATAAAAGAATGACGATGGTAGCAAATAAAAATAAAATGATGTCTGTTGTCATATTCAACTCCTATCTTATTCTACGCTCTTCACATTGGACATTGAAAGTGTCATCTTAGATAGATCTGACATCGAATCAACAAGCTCCAATTGTTCTGAGTTAAGTGGTAACAAAATTAATGTGGTTGTGTAAGAAGGTAGCTCACCACTATCCTTGATAGTATAGCTAATCTTTTGATTATCAAAAATGATCTTGCCATCATAGGACCAACTCAGTGAAAACTCCAAATCTTTTTTGATATCTACATCAGTTTTATTGACGAGCATTAGTGCTGCTCTACCATCTGAGACGGTTCCTGTAAAGTAGATAGCCATGCTTCCCTTACTTCTAATTTCTGGATGTTCTTTGGTCAATTTTTTACCAAGTTCAATTAAATCTGACGTTTGGTCTTCATATTGTGGTGCTACTACAAATTTCAATTCTTTCTCTTTATTTACAACTGTCTCGCGTGTACTTTTTTCTGTTACCCCTGCTTCCTTTCCATTAGAGCAAGCTCCAAGAACCAATAACAAGATGATAACAAATAATTTCTTCATTTTTCCTCCCTATTTAAAATTCAATGTCAAATATCAATATCTACAGTAATATAAGAAAAATGCTTTTGTCCCATTATTCTTCCTCCGTACTGGATTTATAATATTGTAAGAACTCTTCTTCGCTTTGAACCAAATGTTCCTGGCCATCTTTTGAACTAGCTGCTGGAATAGTGAGATCCTTAAAGATATTGGTATCCTCTGGAAGGACTAGCTTTAAGAGAGAGATTTTAAAGTGAACATCTTCTTTTCCGAGGAAATATAATTCCGATAACAACCCTTTACTCAATATATCAAACACCTTTGGATATTTGCTTGACAAGGACAGGTATTGGGATTTTTCTACTGGTTCTTTAAAACCAAAGTTAGAAAAGACAAAGGCAAACTTTTCGCTTGAAAATTTATTATTCGAAATAAGAATATCATCTAACTTCGGTTTGTATGATTCTTTCTTATCGTTATAAAGATCTTTGGAAGTTTTACCAGATGGAGTAGTTGCTACTATCTTTCCATCCTCTATATCAATAAGCCCATTTTCCATTTTCATTTCTGGCTGTTGACCAATAGCCATACTAATTGGTAAGTAAGTTTTTCCTTGTTCCGTATACAAGAAATAATTAACGTCACGAACCCTTCTTGGAATATAATCCTTATTATATTCCCTCACCATCTGAAATACATCATACGTCTTTTGTTTGATTGTCTCATCTTTCGTATCATAGACGTCTAACAACCAGTACTCTCCCTGCTCTGGAATATTACTTTTCAAATATGGAACCGCATCTTCTTCAAGAATCCAATACTTATACGTAGCCGATTTTAACTTATAACTTTGCTGAATAATATAGCGTTCTCCATTAACTCTCGTCATTTTTTCTACATTGACACGCGAATCATATTTCTTAGCCTCTTCCGCATCTTTTAACTCCGACTCATTATCCCACTCAATCGCTACTGCCTTGTTATCATCCATAAATTCATAACTTGCAATTTTAGCTCTTGGACTCCACATGACAAACTGAGTAAGTTCATGCCTACGATATGTCTGATAAGCAAAGTATAGTCCCATGATAGTGAGTGTAAAAGTATGACTTGAACTAATTTTGATTTCATTATTTTTTTCATTATCTTCCCTCATCAGTGATTTATATAATATCAAAACGCTTTATAGCTCTAGTATCCACAACTACCATATTTAAAAATTCAATATACTTTTCTTTCATACTATCCTCTTCTTACTTCTCTTCCTTAAATAGCACTTTCCCCTGCTTGTATTTTCGTACGGCTAAGAGTCAGCGGATTGGATTGTTTTGAAATAGTAGAAGAACCACGCTAATTGGGACGATCGTTGCTCCGATTGGCACCATGAACATCGACGGTTCAAACCATTCATGTTCATAGTAGGGAATGAAGGTTCCAGGTATGGCAAAGAACACAACAATAACAAAAACAAATAGAAGAACGAGGATAACAAATAGATACAAGATGATTTTATCGACTGTTGGTTCCTTATCCGGAGATTTTTTCCAAAATTTACTACTTTCAACCGCTTCTTTAAACTGCTCTTCACTTGCTGGGACAAGCGACTTAGCCCCACTGTAGAACAGTTTTTCAAATCCATAAACACTTCCGATAAAAACGAAAAGGATAGCGGCTAGATGGATAGGTGCCATCCACTCACTCAATCTAAAGGGTGCTATCAAGGAACGAATCCAAATACTGATGATAGCAACTAGCAAGAAAATAAAGAAGACAACCCAAGGCCACTTGGATTTCTTTGAACTGATGGCACCGTCGGTTTCTGACGAGGTGCTAGATTCTGTCGCTAAAGCCTCTCTCGTCTTTGTGTTATAGTAGACGGATTGCTGGCATCCTTGGCCTATATAAATGATTTTTCTCATCTTACATTTCTCCCTCTTTCCCTCGGCTACCGTCCTGTAATGTCTCCATCAGCTCCTTGAACAGTCGTTTGCGTGTTTTCATCTGAAATTCATAGACAATATAAACAAGGGAAAAAAGCCCTAACATATACATAATCAAGAACTGAAAATCGGAATAGCTAAAATAACGATAGATGGAAAACAGTATCATAAGGAAACAAAAAATCTCAACTAGGACGGTCCATCTAGATTTTCTCCTAAGTGTTTTGATATTGGCTTTTGTCAGCCGAACTTTTCTAAATCTATCTGTCTTCATGTTGCGTCGAGTAGATTTAGCAAGGAGAATGGTCCCGAAAATCAAAAACAGAGACATCAAGATAAAGAAAATCAGATTGAAAGGGGATGAGACATCTCCAAAGGTTTGGTTGAGCAACTTTGACAGCCGTTGCAAGGAATAGATTGCAATAGGGGCTGCAATGGCTGAATAATTCATGCCTTGTTTTGCACCGTAGAATACTTGATTCCCCAAATCATAATAGATAAAATAGTCCTCCAGAGGGCCCATACTGATTAAATTTTTTACACTTGTGTCCATCTTATTTCCCGTCTCCTAAACTCATACCGATGTTCAAACAGAGTCCTACTTTCTCTCAAAAGCATCGTGACAACGATTGCCAGCATTCTAGCCGATTTTGGGCATTTACCTTCCTAGAGAAAGAAAAGTTTATTAGTATTATAGCATGAACCCCCAGAAAAGGGAAAATATCCCCGACCGATGCCTTTGCCAGAGCCAAGAAAGCTTTCGTCATTCCATAAAAAAGCGAACAAGTCCGCATTCTAAAAACAGAATACGAGCTTGTCCGCCTTTTTCTATGTCTCTAAAATAAATAATGTGTTTTCCTCGTCTCATCGTGCCAAGCGAATACGGGTCACAATCCCGTCTGGGTCTACAAGATCCAGTTCACTCGAATTTAGCCATTTGATCGGTGCTTCTAGCTCTTGTGCTTGCTGAACGATGTCCAAGAGTTCTTCCTTGCTTTCGACCTCAAGTACATAGTAGGCCAAGCCTGGCAAGCCTTGCTCACGCGAAGCCAGACCTTTTCCAGCCCATTCGTTGACAGCCAGGTGGTGATGGTACTGACCAGCCGCTATCCAACTAGCACTAGGAATGCTAAATTTATCTTCTAGTCCTAACACCTTTTGATAAAACTGGCTCGCCGCACGACTATCCTTCACCGATAGATGGATATGCCCCATTCTCGTCCCTTCAGCTAGGATAAAGGGATCCACCTTTTCTCCTAACTCATAGATGTCCTGTGCCGCAAGAGCTTCGGTCACACCGATAATGCGGCCGTCTTCTCGAATATCCCATGAAGACACTGGCTTATCACGGTAGAGTTCAATGCCATTTCCTTCCAAATCCTCTAGATAAATAGCCTCGCTGTATCCATGATCTGCACCCCCGACCAGAGGAATCCGTAAGTCACTTAGGTGCTTCAAGACATCTGCCAAGGCCTTTCGTGTCGGCAACAAAATCGCTAGATGGTAGAGCCCATAATGCTCCCTTACTTCGCCAGCCTTTTCTGCCTGAATCAAGTGAACCAAGGCTTTTCGACCAAGTCCCAAAATCGCTTCTGTCTCTGTTTGGGATAAAATCTCCAAGCCAATAATCTGATGATAAAAAGCCGTTTGACTCGTCAAGTCCTTGACATTTAGAACCGCCTCTGCTAGGTAAATATGGCTTTGGTATGCATAAGTCATCGGGTGTCTCCTTTTTTGTTGTAACTTTATGTATTACATCAATTATACACTATTGAGATAAAATGTCAACGAAGACAACTCAAAAGAGCTGGAAACCAGCTCTTCTTTTTATTTTACAACAAGCTCGTAGCGAGTTTTGCTGGTGAAAGTTTCCCCTGCTTTGAGAATGACTTGGTCTTTGAGGTTGCTGTGAATGGCATCTGGTAAAGCTTGCGCTTCAAGGGCAATCCCATTGTGCTGCACCATTGGCTGGCCTCCGATGAGTACGCTCTCATCCACAAAGTTTGCTGTGTAGACCACAAAACAAGGGGCCTCTGTCTTGAAAAGTAGGAAACGACCTGAGTTTTGGTCATAAAGGAAACCAGCATTGTCATGGCCTGCAGGAAGGGCAAATGGGTGATCCAAACCAGATACCAACTGAATTTGCTCATCGTCCTCTGCAAAGATATCCTTGAGCAAAGCACCATTGTAGATGTGTTTCACCACATCACGAGTAGCATCTGGAGTCTTATCTGGAACACCGTCAGGAGCGATTGGGTAAATGCCCTCCGTATTTAGTTGGAAGACATGGCGGTCAACTGTCTGCGTGAAATCACCAGACAAGTTGAAGTAGCTGTGATTAGTTGGATTGACAAGCGTATCCTGATCTGTCGTTACCTTGTAGCTGACTTCGTAGGCACCAGTTTCTTCCAAGCGATAGCTGATCCAGATCTTGAGATTACCAGGAAATCCTCCTGTCCCGTCTGTACGCTCTGTGTAGAGGGTCAAGCCATGGTCGCTCACCTCGACCAATTCAAACAAGCTCGAATCCCAACCTGTTGAACCACTGTGGTTACAGTTGCTAGCATTGTTGACTTCAAGATTATAGGTCTGGCCATTGAGTTCAAATGTTGCACCTGCAATACGGCCCGCTACAGGACCTACACTTGCTCCATGCTTGGGACTATTGCCTACATAGCTATCAAAATTATCAAAGCCCAAGATCACATTGGCAAAATTACCAGCCTTGTCAGGTGTGACATAGCGCAAGATGGTCGCACCATAGGTCATAACTTCAAGCTGGTAACCACCGTCAGTCTCAAAGTGATAGGCCAAGACATCCTTGCCCTCATGATTTCCAAATACACGCTCTGTGTATGCTTTCATTCTTCTCTCCTTTGATCTATTTCTCTTAAGTAAACAAACCATAGAGAGCCTATTCACCATCTATGGTTGTAGTTTTTATTTTCAGAATCCTTTGTCAGAAAACCTTAACAAAAGGGGGTTCTTCTATACTTGTTTTATGCTTCCACACGTTCAGTCCATGAAGTCGCTGTTGTTTGAAGAACCTTGTTGAGTTCGTCAA